>JBOFSL010000207.1:0-11867 GCA_051651525.1 Culicoidibacterales bacterium
TTTAACAACAAAATACGATGTACCAGTAAGTATTGATAATGATGCAAACTGTGCCGCACTAGGTGAAGTGTATTTTGGTGAAAATAAAACAATTAGTGATTTAGCTTTTGTTGTCTGTGGAACCGGAATTGGTGGTGCAATCATTAAAGACCGAAAAGTTCATCGTGGAACGAATTTACATGGTGGAGAATTTGGTTATATGATTATGCAATACAATGAAGATATTGCGACTTGGAGTAAAGTTGGTTCAACGAAAATTTTAGTTGATAAAGCACAAGCATATTATAATGACCCAACAATTGATGGGAAAATAGTCTTTGAACGTGCGCAAGCAGGTGATGAAATGTGTTCGAAATTTATTGATGAATTCTATACAATCATGGCAGTTGGTGTGATGAATATTCAATACATGTACGATCCAGAATATGTACTCGTAAGTGGGGCAATAAGCGATCAAAAAGATTTCATTACAAAAATCAATGAAAAATTAGAAGGAATTATGAAACGAAACACAGACCGTAAAATTTTCCCAAAAGTGATGAAATGTACATATGAAAAAGATGCAAATTTATATGGAGCATTATCACATCATTTAATGGAATACCAAATTTTAGGATAATAGAAATGAGTGTATAAAAAATGACAATTTACGATATAGCGAAAGAATTAAACTTATCTTCAGCAACAATTTCGAAAGTAATTAATAACTATCCTGATGTGAGTGTGAAAACTCGGGAACGAGTACAAAAATTTTTGAAAGAAATTAATTTCCACCCAAACTCACATGCGCAAACACTATCGACGAAAAAAAGTTGGATGATGGGGGTCGTCTACTATGAGGATAGTGGCGTTGGGTTAAGCCATCCCTATTTCTCAAGTGTTATTGATGCCTTTAAAAAAGCAGCTGAAGCTGAAGGGTACTCAATTCATTTTGGTTCCAAAAATAGCCGATTGATGAATGATAACTACCTCGATTATTTCCGCTATCGAAATGTTGATGGAATTGTTGTTTTTTGTACTGATCCCAAAGATAAGCAAACGTGGCAAATGATTGAGAGCGAAATACCCGTTGTCATTATTGATATGAAGATAGAAGGAGCAACAACAGTTAATTCAGAAAACGAAGCAGGTTGTGCAATGGCAATCAATTATCTATATGACTTAGGGCATCGTAAGATTGCCCATATTGCAGGGTGTAGTGGGGATAATTGGGTTAGTCATGATCGTGAACGTGGGTTTATCGATGCAATGAAGTCACATCAACTGCAGATTTTACCTGGTTTTATTCAATACGGTCAAGATTTTTCATACGATAGTGGCTACACTGCAATGAAAAAAATGCTTGAAAATGATGAAAAGCCAACCGCTGTTTTTGCGGCAAGTGATTTAATTGCAGCGGCGGCAGTTGCTGCAATTCGTGATGCTAGGCTACGCGTTCCAGAAGATATTTCAATTATTGGTTTTGATGATATCGAATTAGCAAAATTTTTGACACCAAAATTAACGACTATTCGACAAAATACGAAAACAATAGGAAAAAAAGCAGCACAACTATTAATTAATCATATTGATAAAAAACAACAAGAAATCGACTTTGTTGTACCAGTAACGTTCATAGAACGTGAATCATGTCAAAAAATTTAGAAAAAAATATATAAAAGAAAATAAAATGCTTTACAAATAATTATTAATGAATTACAATAACTAAGGAAAGCGATTTCAATTAAGAAATGCTTCTAGGAAAAAAGGATTGTCGAAAGGCAATTACTTTTTATCCCAGAATAAAAACCGGTTTCGAAAATAGACTACTATACGGTAGTCTTAAAAAATACCGAAATAAAAACCGGTTTCGAAAAAATACCAGGGGGTACTTTAAATGAATGTTAATTTCAAAAAAATGATGACAAGTGTAGTAGCTGGGGGGCTTGCATTAAGCTTAGCAGCATGTGGAACTGAAACAGGTTCAAGTGATGCTGGAAGTGGAGCACCATTACAAGTCTGGACATTATCAGAAGATTTAAAAACGTTTGCTGATCACTATATGGAAGAAAATCCAGATAAAAAAGTTGAAGTAACAATTATTTCACCAGCAGATTATCCAACGAAAATTTCAACAGCTTTACGTGGAAAATCATCAACACCAGACATTATTGTTGGGGAGCCACAAATGTTACAAGGTTTTATGGATGCAGGATATTTCGAAGATTTATCACAAGCACCATATAATGCTGAAGAGTACCGTGATCAATTAGTTGACTATGTATTTGAAGCTGGAAGTGATGATGATGGAATCGTTCGTGCCTTAAGTTATCAAGTAACGCCAGGTGGTGTTATTTACCGCCGTGATATTGCAAAAGAAGTATACGGAGATGATTCACCAGAATTCATGGCAACAAAATTTGCTGACATGGACGCAATGTTACAAACAGCAAATGAAATGAAAGATGCAGGATACAAAGTATTCTCTGACACTGGAAACTTACGTTGGTTCACAAACGTAGGTGAAGACCCGAAACCTTGGGTTGTAGATAATAAATTACAAATGACAGAAGGAAAAATGCAATACTTTGATACTGCTGTAAAATTATATCAAGAAGATTTAACAGCGTTCGCTGGTGAATGGTCAGCAGCATGGTATGCATCAATGGCAGGAGAAATTCCAGCAACAGCTGATGCAGTTGCAAACTTTGATGGAGAAACTGAGTCTACTACTGGACCAACAACACAAGTATTCTCATATGCATTACCAACGTGGGGATCATTAATCTTACGTGACAATGCAGGTGATAACGCAGGAAACTTCGGAATTACAACAGGTATGTCACCATACTTCGCAGGTGGAACATTCTTAGGAATTAGCTCATACAGTGAAAATAAAGAAGCAGCATGGGACTTCATGAAATATGTCACATTAAATGAAGAATCAGCGGCATGGTGGTCTGACATTTCAAACGGTGATATTGTTTCAAATAAAGCAGTATTAGAAGCAAATAAAGATGTTGAAAGCGAAATGTTCGGTGGACAAAAAACATATGAATTCTGGTTAGAACAAGCTGAAAGCATTGATATTTCATTAATCACTGAATACGATGATCAAATTGGTGCATTCTTCGGACAAGCAATCAATGCGGTTCAAATGGGTGAGTTAACAAAAGATGAAGCAATTGCAGGATTCTACCAAAATGTTAAATCAGTTTATCCTAAATTAGAATTACCAACAGAATAATCTGAAATAGTGAGCGTTAGCATCGGGCTTTCTGATGCTAACGCCATATTTATAACAAAGGGGCAAATAAAAATGAAAGAAACAGTTCAAGAGCAAGTGCTGACACAACCGGAAGCGGTTGTTACGCGAAAAGGGATTGCGGGAATAATGCGTAAAACTAAGAAATTAAAGAATGAAAACTTACTAGGTTATGCGTTTATAGCACCATTTTTGATTGTGTTTGCAACGTTTAGCATATATCCAATTATTAAAACTTTAATGCTCAGTTTTACCGATTATGCTGGCTATGGTGAGCCAATATTCAATGGAATCAGTAACTATCAACAGTTACTCAGTGATCCAATGTTCTTCACAGCATTTGGAAATACATTTAAAATGTGGGTAATTAACATTGTTATCCAAATGGTTCTAGCGTTTGCATTGATGCTCATTTTTTCAGATATTAAATACAAGATGAAGGGTTTAAAAGTCTTCCGTGCTGTCTTCTATTTACCAAACTTAATTGCTGCAACATCAGTAGCATTCTTATTTAGTTCATTACTTGATTGGCAATACGGAAGTTTCAACCAATTATTAGTGAGCAGTGGTTTAATTAGTACGAATATTAACTGGCTCGGTCAACCAGGAACAGCAGTTATCGTTGTTGGGGTTATCGGGGCATGGATGTGGTTTGGGAGCACATTTATCGTCTTAATGGCTGGGGTTCAAGGGATTTCAAAAGATTATTTCGAAGCTGCACATATTGATGGTGCCAACCGTTGGCAAGTGTTTACAAATATCACATTACCTCTATTAAAACCAATCTTATTATATGTTGCATTAACATCATTCATTGGTGGAATTCAAATGTTCGATATTCCATTCTTATTAACAGATGGAATCGGTGCACCGTTCGGCGCATTAAATACAGTTGTTATGTACTTATTTAATACAGCATTCAAATACAATAATGTTGGTTATGCCGCAGCAATTGCGTATGGATTATTCTTTGTTATTGCAATTTTATCAGTCTTTATCTTTAAAACGATGTACAGCAAAAACGTAAAGAAAAAGGGGGAAAAATAAATGTGGTTTAAAGTACGAAAAGGAATATTATATGCGCTGATGATTGCATTAGCAATCACTTGCATGGTGCCATTTTATATGATGATGGTCAATGCGACACGTAACAGTCAAGAAATCATGAGTGGGTTTTCATTCATGCCAGGTACATCATTAGTAGAAAACTGGGAAATTATGACGGGATATTTCGATATCTTCCGTGGTTTATTCAATAGTATATTTGTTGCCGGAGCAATTACATTCTTATCAGGTTATTTCTCAGCGTTAACAGCGTATGGGTTTGCGATTTACAATTTTAAAGGTAAAAACGCGATCTTTACACTTATGTTAGTGTTGATGATGGTGCCAGGACAATTAGGTTTAATCGGATTTTATGATTTAATTAGTGGATTAGGACTAATTGATAGTTACATTCCATTAATCATTCCAGCAATTGCGAGTCCGTTCGTTGTCTTCTTCTTACGTCAATATTTACAGTCGGTTTTACCACTAACAATTGTTGAAGCAGCACGAATTGATGGAGCAAGCGAATTGAAAATTTTCCATCGAATTGCGATTCCAATCATGATGCCAGGTATTGCAACGATGTCAATCGGAACATTTATCGGAGCATGGAATTCATATATCTTACCGTTAGTAGTATTATTATCGCCAAGTAAATTTACGTTACCGGTAATGATGGGGTCATTAAAAGCCTCAACAGATATGGCGGCAAATATTGGAGCAACATATTTAGCAATTGCAATTTCAGTGTTACCAATTATGATTGCCTTCCTATTCTTCTCGAAACATATTATTAGTAACATTTCAGCTGGAGCTGTAAAAGAGTAAGTAAAATTTAAAAGGAGAACAAGATGAAAACTTATCACTACGAACAAGAGACATTTACGATCAATCAGTATGATCAACAAAAGAGCTTTTCAAGCTTCTTACCGGGAATTGCTGGATTACGTGGGGTGCCAATTTGGGCATTCTACGCCAATCGTGGCCAAGCGATTACAAGTTTTGGTATCGAAAATAAAGATCGAGCAATTTTAGATTTCCAACCAGCAAACCTTGGGTACCAATATACACATATTAATGGGTTCCGCACCTTTATCAAGTGTGACGGAACAGTATATGAACCATTTTCACCGAACAATCAAACTGATGAGTTGACGCGTGAAATGCATGTTCAGCGCAACGAAGTTACTATTATTGAAAAAAATACGAGTCGACAATTACAAGTGATGGTCACGTATTATGCATTACCAGAAGAAACATTTGGTGCACTTGTTCGCGAAGTAACAGTTGAAAATCTTTCGTCACAGCCACAAAAACTTGAGGTTTTAGATGGATTAGCAATGTTATTACCATCAGGTGTAAGCCATGAAGCGTTTAAAACGATGTCAAACTTAATGCGTAGTTGGATGGATGTTGTTGGTGTTGAGACACAGATACCACTATACAAAGTTCGTGCGTCAACAAGTGATGAGGCCGAAGTAAGCTTAAGTAGTGAACATGCTGGAAACTTCTATTTCTCAACAAGTAATGGCCAAGTATTACCAACGATTGTTGATCCGAGTGTGATTTTCAATCAAGATACAACACTCAGTGTTGCTTATGGTTTGAAAAACAACAGTTTAATTGATTTATGCCAACAACGCCAAGCTACAGTAAATAAAGTTCCTTGTGGATTCAGTGCATTGAGCTTGGATTTAGCAGCAAATCAAAAACAAACAATGCAAACAATGATTGGATATACAGAAAATATTGTTGCATTACGTTCTCGCCAAGCAGAATTTATTGCCCCAAACTATTTTGAAGCAAAACGTGAACGCGGGACGCAAATTATCGATAAGTTAGTTGCACCAGTTGAAACAAAAACAGCATATCCAATTTTTGATGCGTATGCGAAACAAAACTACTTAGACAACTTATTACGTGGCGGTGAGCCAATGATTTTCGGTAAAGGCGAAGATGCAAAAGTGTATCATGTTTTCTCACGCAAACATGGTGATCCCGAACGTGATTATAACTTCTTCTCATTAGCGCCAGAATATTATTCACAAGGAAATGGAAATTTCCGAGATGTGAATCAAAATCGTCGCAATGATGTGTTGTTCCAACCAGCCGTTGCTGCGTATAATGTTAAAAACTTCTATGATTTAATGCAACTTGATGGGTACAATCCACTAGGAGTATTAGGATCAACGTTTACATTAAAAGCAAATACAGATGTGAAAACGCTAGTGAGCAAGTGCTTCATAAACGGACATGATGTTATGGAAGCAGTGTTAAGTGATAAATTTACACCAGGTAAAATCATCAATACCGCTGCTCGTCAAAATATTGAATTAGCTTTAGCTGAAAAGGACGTACTGACGTTCATTTTAGAAGCAAGCAATCAACATTTTGAAGCGTCATTCGGTGAAGGATACTGGGTTGATCACTGGACATACAATTTAGATTTAGTTGAAAATTATTGTGCAATTTACCCTGATTACACACAACAATTCTTGTTTGAACAAGTTGATTATCAATTCTATGAAAGTTCAGCAACAGTGGCAACACGTGATGAAAAGTATGTATTGACAACAAACGGAACTGTTCGTCAATACGGTGCATTAATCGAAGAAGATGAAGCTAAAATTGAAAAATTACACTTGAATCCAACAACTGCGAACTGGGTTCGTAAAGACTATGGTCAAGGTGATGAGTACAAAACGACATTAATTGAAAAATTATTACATTTATCAACGATGAAATTCTTGAATCTTGATCCAATTGGTGTCGGAATTCAAATGGAAGCAAATAAACCAGGATGGAACGACGCAATGAATGGCTTACCGGGACTATTTGGTTCAGGAATAAGTGAAAGTGTTGAATTACTACGTAGCTTACGTTTTATCGCACAAAATTTAATGCAAACGACAACTTCATCTATCCAAGTGATGAATGAAGTTGTGCCTGTTTTAGAAGCGATTGCCCAAACGTTAACGCAAAAACACAATGATTTTGTTTATTGGCAATTAATGAGTGAAATTAAAGAAGCCTACCGAGCAACAGTACGCTTTGGTATTAGTGGAACGCAATCAACAGTCTCAATTGCCACGTTACAAACATTGTGTGCAGCAATGATTGAAAAACTTGAATGTGGGTTAGAAAAAGCCCGTGAAATTGGCGAAGGATTATTACCAACATATCTCTATTTTGAAGCAAGTGAATATTGTGTTCGCACAACTGAAACTGGTGAAACAGTGATGACGCATTATGGATTACCAGCTGTTGATATTAAAAACTTTACTGCATACGCACTACCACACTTCTTAGAAGCACCAGCGCGTAGTATGAAAATTATGAATCATGAACAAGCAATAGCTACGTATGATGCGATTCGTCAAAGTGGAATTTATGATGCAGAGTTAGCGATGTACAAAACGAGTGAGCCATTAAATGAGACAACGTTTGAAATCGGTCGTGCGCAAGCATTTACACCAGGATGGCTAGAACGCGAAGCAATCTTCTTACACATGACGTATAAATATGTCCTTGGTTTATTGAAAGCTGGATTGTATGATCAATTCTTTGCTGAAATTAAAACAAACCTTGTCTGTTTCCGCGATCCGCAAACATATGGTCGTAGTCCATTAGAAAATGTTTCATTTATTGCAAGTAGTGTCAATCCTGATCCTGAAGTACACGGTCAAGGCTTTGTAGCTCGTTTAACAGGAGCAACAAGCGAATACTTGAGCATGTGGCAATATATGATGATTGGAAAACAGTGGTTTACTTTTGTTGAAAATCAATTAACATTCACATTTGCACCAATTTTAGCAGCTGATTTCTTTGATGCAGAAGGTCAAGTTCAAGCAACATTATTTGGGAAAACGAAAGTAACGTACCATAATCAAACCGGTGAAGCAACGTATAGTTCAAATATCCGTGTGAGTCACATGATTGTGGATGGTCAAGAATTAGCTGGAGCAAAAATTATAGGTGAACAAGCAGAACGCTTACGCCGTGGTGAATTCCAAACAGTTGATGTTTATTTTGAAAAGCGAGGATAAGAACATGATGAAAGTACAAGCAATTCGTTCACAAAAGCGTGATTTGAGTTATTGGCAACCACTTCCGATGCAACCATTTGGAAGTTATGATCCAAAACGAAAAATGATTGCGGTAAATACAAGTGAACAAGCACAAGAACACCTAGGATTTGGTGGTGCTTTTACAGAAGCTGCAGCGTATACATATGCACAAACGACAAAAAAAAATCAAGAAAAAATTATTGAAGCATATTTTGATCCAGAAACTGGTTTAAACTATCAACTTGGTCGTGTAGCGATTCACTCATGTGACTTTGCACTTGGAAATTATACGTATATTGAAGAAGGGGACGTTGAATTAGAAACTTTCGATATTAGTCATGAAGATCAATGGGTTATCCCAATGATTGAGGCGGCAATGGAGAAACAAGGGAAGCCATTACAAATGTTGGCTTCACCATGGAGTCCACCTGCCTTTATGAAAACGACAAAAGAAATGAACTATGGTGGTGAATTATTACCCGAATTTGCGGCAGCTTGGGCTAAGTATTATGTCAAGTTTATCGAAAAAATGAATGAACGTCAGATTCCAATTTGGGGAATTAGCATTCAAAATGAACCACAAGCATTACAGTGCTGGGATTCATGTTTATATAGTGCTGAGCAAGAGCGCGATTTTATCAAAAATCATTTAGGCCCAACGTTGAAAGCAAGTGATTATCCTGATACTGCAGTCATCATTTGGGATCATAATCGTGACATTTTAGTTGAACGCGGAACAGTAGTTCTTAGTGATCCAGAAGCAGCCCAATACGTGTGGGGAACAGGAAATCACTGGTACTTAAGTGAAGACTTTAAACAATTAGCGACATTACATCATTTATTCCCTGACAAGCATCTCTTATTCACTGAAGGTTGTGTTGAATTAACGACAACAGCTGAAGGCGCAAGTGGTACGAACTATATTGGTTCGTGGGAAAATGGTCAACGCTATGGACGAAATATTATTGGTGACTTTAATAATTGGTCAGAAGGTTGGATTGATTGGAACCTCTTGTTAAATGAACAAGGTGGACCAAATCATGTGAATAACTTCTGTGAAGCACCAATCATGCTTGATCGCAAAACAGATAGTTTAATGTTTAACCCATCATATTATGTAATTGGCCATTTCTCACGTTATATTCAACGTGGAGCAAAAGCGGTTAAAAATACACATGTTGTTGGTGAGCACTTCCATGTCACAAGTTTTGAAAACCCAGACGGTTCAATCGTATGTGTGTTACAAAATGAAGGGTGGATTGAAGAAGTTGCTTTAGTGGTTGATGGACAAGGACTTAATGTCACTGTACCAGATCAATCAATTATGACTTTGATTTTCACACCTGAAACAATGTAGACAGCAATGTGTTGAAACTTAAAAAACCAATCACACTGTGATTGGTTTTTTAAAATGAAACAATACAAAGTTCAAACAATAAAATTAAACCGTTTTAATTTAAAGAAAATGTTTACATTAGGAATAAAATTTACTATAATTAAAGGGAAGAAAACCTTTTCAAAAAAACAGGAAAAAGAGGATAAAGCGATGAAATATCAATTACCAAATAATTTTTTAGTCGGTGCTTCGCAAGCAGCTTGGCAAACTGAAGGTTGGAATGGCAAAAAACATGACAACTTTGTTGATTATATGTACAAACAAGCACCAAATCGCTGGTTTGATGGCGTAGGACCAACAATTGCTTGTGATTTCTTTAACCGATACCAAGAAGATATCGCGTTAATGCCACAAGTTGGTTTGCAAGCGAATCGTTTTTCAATCGACTGGAGTCGCTTTATTGCTGACTTTGAAACGGCAACGGTAGATGAAACTGGTGCGCAATTCTATGATAATGTTGTTGATGAAATGATCAAACAAGGTGTTGAACCGATGATTTGTTTAGAGCATTGGGAATTACCATATGAGCTGTACGAAAAATACGGTGGCTATGAATCAAAACATGTAATTGAACTTTATGTAAAATATGCTGAACAAGTTTTCAAACGTTACAGTGGACGGGTTAAACATTTCTGGACTTTCAATGAACCAGGTGTCATTCCAGAATTATGTTTCTTACACGGAAATTGGGCGCCAAGTCATGTTGAGCCAAAAACGGCATTTGCTTGGAATTACGGAAAAGTTGTGGCAACGGCAAAAGCAGTGAAATTATTCCGTGAAGGGAACTTTGAAGGGAAAATTGGAACAATTTTAAACTTAGGAACAGTATACGCACGTAGTAATCATCCACGTGATTTAGAAGCGAAACGCATGGCTGAACTATTCAACTTCCGTTTCTATATGGACTCACTTGTGCACGGTAAAGTACCACAAGAATTGGTTGATATTTTAGCAGCAAATGATTGCGCGTTAGATATGACAGCTGAAGAAATTGCAATTATTGCTGAAAATAAAATTGAAATTTTAGGAATTAATTATTACCAACCAGGACGTGTCAAAGCTCGTGAAACACAATTAGCGAATGATTTCTTCCACCCGGATCAATATTTCGAACACTATGATATGCAAGGGAAACGTATGAACCCACACCGTGGTTGGGAAATTTACCCGAAAGCATTATACGATTTAGCCAAAACTGTCCAAGCTGAATATAACAATATTGAGTGGATGATTATGGAAAATGGTATGGGCGTTGAAGGTGAAGAAAAATATAAAAATGAAGAGCAACAAATTCAAGATGACTATCGTATTGAATTCTTTGCTGAGCATTTAGCATGGTTATTACGTGCAGTTGAAGAAGGAAGTAACTGTACTGGTTACCTTGTTTGGAACTTCATGGATAACATCTCACCATATAATGCGTTGAAAAATCGTTATGGATTAGTTGAAATGGACTTAACACAAGATCGTGCTCGTCGTATCAAAAAATCAGGTGAATGGTTCTATCAAATGAGTACAACACGTGAATTTGAATTAAATACACCGTTAGATCCAATTTGGAAATAAATAATGAAATAACGATGTAAAATCGAATGAAAATAGCAAATAAGAAAGTAGTTTTTGAATCTCTTCAAAAACTACTTTTTTGTTTTACAAAAGTATCTGAGTTATGAGTAGAGTGCATTCCGTTTTGACAACGAATTTGGTATAATAAGAAAATAACTAAAAAAAGGGTGAGATAAATGTTTAGCTATCAAGAGATTGAACAATTAAACGAATTAGAGTTAGAAGTTTATAATTATGTTATTAAACAAAAAGAAAAAATTTTAAAAATGAAAATTCGTGAAGTCGCTCAAGAAGTTCATGTATCGACAACAACCATCTTACGTTTTTGTAAAAAAATAAATTGTAGTGGATACTCGGAATTTTTATTTAAATACAAACAACATTTAGAGTTGAGTGCTGATGTTCTCAAAACAGACGATAATCTTTTAATTGATTTCTTGCACAAAGCAAAAAGCCAAGAATATGAACAAACAATTTATGATATTGCTTCAATTATTCAGTATGCAACAAAGGTCATTTTTTTGGGAATTGGGAGTTCGGGGATTTT
>JBOFSL010000208.1:0-3266 GCA_051651525.1 Culicoidibacterales bacterium
TACTTTCAATTGTTGAGTTGATTTCACCGTGAGTTTTGCGAATTTCGCGGAATCCACGCATCATTTTGTCACGACGCGAGAGTGAGAACCAAATAATTAAAATGACAATTGGAAAGATAATCAGTGTAAAGGCAACGTTCATTGACAAAAGGATAAAGAAACTTCCGACTAACATGATAATTGAAATTAATAAATCTTCAGGTCCATGATGTGCTAACTCAGTAATATCACGTAAATCACCAGTGATTCGGGTCATAATTGTTCCGGTTTTATTTTCATCATAATAACTGAATGACAATAACTGGAACTTTTTGAAGAGATCACGGCGCATGTCATGCTCAATATTGGTTCCCATAATATGACCCCAATAATTAACGACATAAGAGCATGCCAAACGTAAGACGAATAATCCGAATAAAATGCCAATAAATACGAAAATTGCACTTACATTTTGATTGGGAATAAAGTCATCAATAAACCGTGCGGTAAACGCTGGATAAATTAAGTCGATACCGGCCATAAACAAAGCTGCAGTCATATCGAGTACAAATAGTTTGCGATGTGGCCTATAATAGCTAATAAAACGAGTAAACATAAAAAACCTCCTAGAATAATAAACTCAATTATATTTGAATGAGTAGACGAGTTCAAGTAAATGGACTGAGATGGATTGAATTTTGTGAAACTATCATAATGAATACACCTTGTTTTTAATCTTTTAGATAACTTTATTATGAAAATAGTATTTTTTTATGCTGATAAAATGTGGTAAAATATAAAGGCATACAAGTTGCATTGGATAACTGCTCAAAAATCGTTTCGCTAAAGAAACCAAGATTTGAGCATTTTTTTTACAATTACAACTAAAAGAGATACGAGGAGAATAAAAATGAAACCAACAATTTACGATTTTACATATGAACAATTAGAAGCATGGATGCTTGAAAATGGTGAGAAGAAATTTCGCGCCCAACAAATTTGGAACTGGTTATATATCCAACAAGTAACAGAATTCTCAGAAATGAATAATGTTTCAAAAGTAATCTTAGAAAAACTTGCTGAAAACTTTGTGATTTCACCGTTAACAATCAATGTTGTGCAAGCATCAGTTGATGGGACACGTAAATATTTATTTAACTTAAATGATGGGACATTAATAGAAACTGTTTTAATGCCGCATAAATACGGAAATTCAGTCTGTGTGACAACACAAGTTGGATGTAACATCGGATGTTCATTCTGTGCAAGTGGAACGTTACGTAAACAACGTGATCTAACAGCCGGAGAGATCATGGCCCAAGTAATGTTAGTTCAACGTGACTTAAATAGTCTAATCGAAGAAAATGAAGAACCAAAACGTGTGAGCCATATCGTTGTCATGGGGATCGGTGAACCATTCGATAACTATGATAATTTCATGGACTTCTTACACATTGTCAACCACCCGAAAGGTTTAGCAATTGGAGCGCGTCATATTACGGTTTCAACAAGTGGAATTGTTCCGAAAATCCGTCAATTTGCGGATGAAGGCTTACAAGTAAACCTTGCAATTTCATTACACGCACCAAATGATGAAGTTCGTTCAAACATTATGAAAATCAATGGCGCGTACCCAATTCCAGAATTGATGTCAGCTGCACGTGAGTATATCGCGAAAACGAATCGTCGGATTACTTTTGAGTACATCATGATGAAAGGTGTGAATGATCAAATTATTCACGCTCGTCAATTAGTGAAATTAGTTCGCGGAATGAATGCATACATTAACTTAATTCCATTCAATGCTGTAAGTGAACACGGATACCAACGAAGTACAAAAGAAGATGTTTCAGCCTTCTTTGATTACTTGAAAAAAGAAAAAATTCAAGTTCAAGTTCGCCGCGAATTTGGTCATGATATTGATGCTGCTTGTGGTCAATTACGTGCCAAAAAATTAGAAACAGAATAAGAACAATACATGTAAGGAGGGGTAAATTTGGAAACATTTTATGCGACGAACCTTGGACGGATTCGCCAAAATAATGAAGACCAAGTTGGTATTTGGGAAACACCAACAGCACTTGTACTCGCAGTTGCCGACGGCATGGGGGGACATCATGCCGGCGAAGTTGCAAGTCAAATTGCGATGGAAACTGTAGAAATGGGAGTGAAACAACTCCCGCAAGTGTTTAATAAAACGGCCGCGAAGCAATGGGTTGTTGCGATTTTAGAACATGCAAATCAACAAATTTATGAAGCGGCAAAGGCTGATAGTAGTAAGAAAGGTATGGGAACAACGCTCATTATTGCGATTTTCCATCAAGATTTCTTGTTAGTTGCCAACCTAGGTGATAGCCGCGCGTATTTAGTTTATGAAAATCAAATTACACAATTAACTGAAGACCAAACGTTTGTGAATCAACTTGTGAAAATGGGCCAAATTTCCCAAGAAGAAGCAAGTACGCATCCACAACGCAATGTATTACTACAAGCATTAGGAACTGAATTGAAAATTGAAGTGGATCTGTATGATGTTGATTATACAAATGTTACTGGATTATTACTTTGTTCTGATGGCTTAACTGATATGGTGAGTGACTTTGAAATTTTAGCGATTTTCCAACATTTTAAAACTGCAAAAGCAACGGGCGAAGAGCTTATTCAATTTGCGAATGAAAAAGGTGGAAAAGATAATATTTCGGTTGCTTTAGTTCAAACTGGAGGTAACGTTCATGCTGAATAAAGAAGATATACTCGGTGGTAGATATCGGATAAAATCACTAATCGGTGATGGCGGAATGGCCAATGTTTACTTGGCAATCGATGAAATTTTACAGCGTGAAGTTGCTGTTAAAGTATTACGGCACCAACTCGCCACTGATGAGGTATTTGTACGTCGTTTTGAACGTGAAGCACAGTCAGTAACTGCATTAGATCACCCAAATATTGTCAATGTCTATGATGTCGGAAGCGAAGGAGACACGCATTACATCGTCATGGAATATGTTGTTGGAAACACGTTGAAACAAATGATTCAAGGTCGTGGACACGTAACAGTTACTGAAACCGTTGAAATTATGCAACAAATTTTAGCTGCTGTTGAACAAGCCCATGATTTTGGAATTGTCCACCGTGATTTAAAACCACAAAATATTATTGTCCGCCCAGATGGTGTCGTGAAAGTCATGGACTTTGGAATTGCATTAACGCAAGAAGCCACAAGTTTGACTCAAACACACTCAGTCATGGGATCAGTACAATACTTATCACCTGAACAAGTTCGTGGT
>JBOFSL010000209.1:0-3927 GCA_051651525.1 Culicoidibacterales bacterium
TCCAATCGCTGTGCTTATTTGTGGAATTAAAGTAAATAATGCTTCAATATTTTCACGCGTAAAAGTGAAATTAGCAAGTAAGTCAACTAACATTTCCCAAGTAGCCAGCAATGGTTCAATACTCACTGCACTTAAGTTATTAAATGCTTGCAACGTTGTGATGGTATAGAAAGCGAAAAAGCCAATACTCATGACTAAAATAATTAATGGTAGTACACACATCACACCAGTTGTAACCATAAAGAGATAGTCAAACCACCGTGCTTGTTCGCCCGTTGCTTTCATTGCACGACGGTATAAGACAATTAACGTGATTCCAAGCGCCAGAAAGGCTACGTAAAGAATAATCGTAAACCCGATATGCCATCCGAGAGCCGAAACGACAGTCATTAAAATCGTATTCCCTAAATTAGTTAAATTCCCGAGTGTTAAGACACTTCCAATTTGTTGAAGCCCTGCACTCAGTCCAATCCAGACAATTTGATTCATACTTTGGCTAAACAAAGTAATAATTACAATGAGAATTGTTGCTAATCCTGCATATACAATTCGTTTATCTTTTAAAACATGTTCTGTTTTCATACATATTTCCTCCAAATTTCTTACAGTTTTCTTTATTTTAACGAAAAAAAGATGAATATTCAATGAGCATATCCTGTTTTTTTACAAAAAAAGGTTACGAATCAATCGTAACCTCATAATTTTATGATACTGGTGTTGGATTTGGTACCCGTTCATCAATTGGCGCTTTCGCTACTAGCTCTTGTTCACGGAATGAATCATACACACCGGCATATGCCGTTAAGATGTATGGAATGACGAATAATCCAGCAATTCCAAACGTCACTGTACTTAGTAAGAACCACCAAATGAAACTAAAGTAAAAACAAATGAGTTCCCAATAGTGCCCTTTGACCATATTTTTACTGCGTGTAATGCACGCTTTCGGATCTAAATTTGGTTCTTCGATTAATAAGTATGCTGCGAACCCATAACGAATTTGAACAAAGAGTGCTAACATGCTCAGTGAAAATGAAGCAATCATAGCCACAATGAGTGTTCCTACTTGTAGCGTTCCGCTCCCGCCGCTCAAGAAGGCAAAACCTCCAAGACTAAATGCTAAAATCATAATAATCGTTGGGATAATTGTCCAAGCCACACTAAAGAACCAATACCAAACTTGGTATAAAATACTGCGTTCCCAAATTGAAACCCCTGCCAACAAATCTTCTAATGCTCCATTTTGCTGACGATTTAAACGTAAGTAGGCTTGTGCGTAACCAATACTCACAAAAGCAGTCAAAACAAAGTTAAATACGCTCCCAAGAAAACCGCCAAAACTTCCTAAAAAACTAAATAATGTTGAAATCACAACTTGAACTGCAACTGGAATTAAAAATAACCCGACTGCCATTACTAGATTTTTTTGCACGGTTGATCGTGCATGTGCTTTAATTAATTTGCGTTCCATAGAACTCCACCTACGCTTCCAAATTTTTTCTTGCTTATTATATCATTTTTTTTGACAAAAGCAAAAAAATGTTCCAATCGGAACATTTTTCACCACATACCCTGTGGATCAATAATTAATACTTCTGCATTTGGATCACTCGTAATTTCACTACTCGGTACTAATACAGATTGCATCGTCAGATAAATCAAGACGACAGCGACGACACTCATAATGATTAAATATGGTGATTTTCGGAAAAGTAAAAAAATAACAATTCCAAAAGCAACTAAACTCGCCAAGACGAGCACTCTTGAAAGAAAGACAGTATCTATTTTCGCTAATTCATCAATCAAAAATAAAGATCGCAAACTCACTAAAGCAATACTCGTTTTCACCAAAAATTTTTTGAATTCGTTGTTTTGTCGGAACAAACCAATAATTTGGTACATAATATAAATAATGACACAAGCACCTAAAACATAATTCATTATGAAATCCATTTAATTTACCTCGGCAGTAGTTCGTTTTTTTTTTGTTCCTTTATTATAATTCGTATCGAATAAAAAGGCAATTCATACTCTTTTTATCATTTTTGTTTTTTTAAAAAAATAATTAACTTTTTCCGCTTTATTGAGTGTTTTTTGGTTTTTTTTACGTATCAAAAATCAGCTTATTTGCAGATAAGTGCCTAACCTTCCTTTTTATTACGAATTTATTCAGCTCTTAATTTCAATAAATTAATTTTTTTCTTTGTAAAAATCTAGTTTTTCGAAGAATTATTATCGGGTTAGACAATTTATTGATTGATTTTTACAAGTTTTAATCATTTCACTATGTTATTCCGCTTTTTTGATTGAATTTAGTTTTTTCGTATGAATTCGCTTGGGTTATTGCCCATCAACTCATCTCGCCAAAACCGCTCGATTCTACGATTACGACAAGCCAACTTGCTTAGGCTAGTCTACCTGATCCTAAGTCTTTACTGAAAATCAGATCAG
The DNA here is from genome assembly GCA_051651525.1 of Culicoidibacterales bacterium. Taxonomy (GTDB): domain Bacteria; phylum Bacillota_I; class Bacilli_A; order Culicoidibacterales; family ZOR0006; genus ZOR0006. The sequence continues at coordinate 2,452 of JBOFSL010000209.1, forward strand.
TACTCGCAGTCACATTACCCCATCGTTATCCCCTTGATGCCACCTGATTACCAAGCAAGGATTCAAATGAGCACTCTATCATTCTCAATTCAATTTCGCGAACCGTTGTTCAGTGCTAGAACACCACCATTTCATCAAAGTTATGTGAGTGGAGGTGCACCGTACAAACGATCACGATGCTTGATGCTGAACAATACCGAGAAACAATCAAAAATTTTATTCTTTCAAGTTTTGATAAATAACTAAAAAAAGCCAGTCCCGTTGGTGCAACAGGCTGGCTTTCTCCTATTTAAAAACAATATATTCATGTAAGATATACTCTGCAAGGATTGCTTTCGTAATTGGCTGCTTCGGAAGCTTATGGCGGGCGATGCTGAGTTCACGATTTTCAATTTCAACTCGAACAACCGCTTCACTTTCATAAAATGCCATAATTTTCTGTTCAATTATCGTAAAGATTACTTTTTTCATCATGCCACCTCCATATAATTTTTTTAATTATATCAAATTGGTCAATTTTTGCAAATGAAATACTGCTTAAAAAAAACACCACTTAATCGTGATGTTTCACTTCCAATTATGCTTGCTTCCGTTTACTTATCAGCCATTGACCGAGGCGATAGCTAGCTAAACTACATAAAATCAAGAAACTTAGCCCAATACAGAGCCATTTAAATTGACTAAACCATGGTGCCAATACATCAATTCCAGCCGTTGTTTCTGGGTAATGCCAAAAAATCCAAGTAATACTTATGTTTTCTAATAAATCAAAACCTAAAGCAAGAGTTGGTACCCACAACAACAGTAAAAAGCCACGTTTTAACCGCGGCGCAATCCGCAAGAGCACTGCGATATTCACACTTAAAAAGAACCAATATACGAGTGGCCATATGAGATCAAATGTATAACGAATCAGCGTGTAATAAAACCGCCCTTCGCTTCCGTAAATTTCTGCAACTTCATAAATATATGTACTCGTATACACTCCTCCAGTATCTAGTGACAATTCGCTACCGATTAATGTTGTTGACAACTGTGACATATACGGCAACACAATGACGATAAAGCCGAGCATCACAAGATTGGCAATAACGACTGCACGCCAATTAATCCAATTGAATTTGCTCGTCTGTTTCATCTTGTTCATCCCCTTTTAGTAACCCCTGTAATTGTTTAAATAGTGTCTTTGTTTGTTTACTTTGCACAAAACTATGACTGAGCAATGGTAGCTTTTGGCCTTTGCGATAGAATATGACGACAACTTGCTTATGCTGGAATAACCACTGTGCCTCAACTTGACTAATTCGAATTGGCTCTTGAGCTTCAAAGCAAAATTGGCGTTGCTGCCATTGGATATTCGGTGTAAATTGTGGTGGAGCAATTTGCCAAAGTTGCTTGAAAATTCCATAACTCGCTGGTGTCAGTTTATTTTCAATTACTTGCCACTCCACTTTGACAACTGGCTGTGCTTGTACT
>JBOFSL010000210.1:0-1298 GCA_051651525.1 Culicoidibacterales bacterium
AAACTGCGGAAAGGAGTGGACATACTGAAAACGAAAAGCACAAAAGAAGTGATTCAACACGGAAATCAAATATTTCCAATTGAAGTGTATCAAACAAAACTGACACCAAAGCAATGCGAGGTGACATATCATTGGCATGATGAAATGGAATTCTTATTGATCAAACAGGGCAGTGGCATTTGTCATGTTGATTTAGCAAGTTATGCTGTCAACGCTGGAGATTTTTTGATTGTGAAAAGTGGGCAATTACATAGTGTTGTTCCGGAAACAGCTGATTTTTTGTTAGACGCTTGCGTATTTCAACTCAGTTTTTTAAAAAGTGCGACGTATGACGTGTGCCAACTTGATTATTTGAATCCTTTGCTCCGTGAAGATAGCTCTTATCAAACGCATATTACGGCCGAAGATCTCGGTCACGAAGCAGTGATTGACGTGTTTCAACACTTAGTTACTGCTTATCAGCAAAAAACGTATGCGTATGAATTAGAAGTAAAGGGCTTGTTTTATCAAATTTTGACGTTGTTGTATCGGTATGATTTCCTCCAAACGAAGCAAGAAATACCGAAAATTAGACAGCAGAAGATTCAAATGATTAAGCAGGTCTTACATTATATTGATATCAATTACCCGTATCCGTTGAAAATTGCTGAGTTAGCGAAAATTGCGAATTACAGTGAGTTTCACTTTTTACGATTTTTCCGTCAAGAAACCGGAATGAAATGTACCGAATATATTAATAACATTCGCCTTGAGCATGCCTTTAAACAGCTACTGACAAGCGATGTGAGCATCACCGAAATTGCTGGTGAGCATGGATTTGAAAATGTTTCCTATTTTATCAAAAAATTTAAAAACAAATACGGCCAAACGCCGAGCAAGTATCGTCAACAAGAAAGTGAGCGTAGCAATGTTTTGAATGAGATATGATGCAGAAAAGAGAGAAAAGAGATGAATAAAGCGATAAAAACTAAAATAATTCGGTATCATTTGCTAGCAAATAGCATAACTTCAGTCATCATCGTCGGGATTATGACCGGATTATTGTTCGTTTTCCAAGACAGTGTGAGTGACTATCCGGCTTGGCTAGTCCAAACAGGATTTATCTTGGTAATCCTTGGCTGTATATTTTACAGCTTTGTCGCACCATTTATAAAAGTAAAACGATGGACGTATCAGATTACGCCGAAATCAGTTGAGTATACAAAAGGTATTTTCATAACGTCACGGACGGTAATCCCAGTTGATCGAATTCAGCAAATTATGATTATTGAAGGTCCGATTTTGAAAAAATTTGGATT
>JBOFSL010000211.1:0-1466 GCA_051651525.1 Culicoidibacterales bacterium
GGAGTGAATTTTATTTTGTGGTTGATTGTGTGTTTAAGTAAGTCAAAAAAGTAATTTTTTGCTATAATAGATTGGCAAGAGAAAGAAGTGTGAAGCAAATGAATATTATGTCGGTTGAAAATATTAGTAAAAGTTATGGAATGAAGAAATTAATTGAAGATTTTTCATTTGGAATACATAAAGGTGAGAAAATCGGGATTATCGGGGTCAATGGAACCGGAAAATCAACATTGTTGAAAATTTTAGCTGGAAAAGAAGAACCAGAGACTGGAAAAGTTGTCAAAGGAAGTCAAATTCGCGTTGAATATTTAGCACAAGATCCTGAATTTGATCCGCAAGCAACGGTAATTGAACAAGTATTTAAAGGGAATACACCAGAAATGGTGTTGTTGCGCGAATACGAGCAACTCTTAGCTATTTTAAGTGAAAGTTATGATGAAACACTTGGCGCGAAGTTATTAGCCTATCAAGCTGAGATTGATCGTTTGCACTTATGGGATTTAGAAAGCGAAGCGAAGGCGACACTATCAAAATTTGGGATTCATGATGTTAATCGCCAAATGAGTACATTATCAGGTGGTCAACGCAAACGAGTTGCTCTAGCATCTTCATTAATTACTCCGAGCGAATTGTTGATTTTGGATGAACCAACGAACCACTTAGACAATCAAATGATTGATAAGTTAGAAATTATGCTGAATGCCCGTAAAGAAGCAGTCATGATGATTACCCATGATCGCTACTTCTTAGACCATGTCACAAATAGGGTGTTAGAAATTGACCGTGGACGCTTATTTAGTTATGAAGGGAACTATAGTTATTTCCTAGAAAAGAAAATGGAACGTGTTCAATTAGAAGCATCAAGTGAACAAAAGCGACAAAATTTATTACGAAAAGAACTTGCTTGGGTGAAACGTGGAGCGAAAGCTCGCACAACGAAACAAAAAGCACGATTAGATCGTTTTGAAGATTTAAGTAATCAAGATGGCTTCCAAGAATTGCAACAAGTTGAAATTGCGTTAACTTCAAGTCGATTAGGTCGTAAAATTGTCGAATTCCATAATATTAGTAAATCATTTGATGGCACAACCTTAATCAAAGATTTTACGTATACATTAGCGAAAACGGATCGAATTGGGATTGTTGGACCAAATGGAATTGGAAAATCAACGTTAATGCGGATTATGACTGGTGAACATGAAGTTGAGACTGGACATTTAGAAATTGGTGAAACCGTTCGTCTTGGGTATTTTGCGCAAGATAATGGCAGCATGGATGAAAATATGCGGGCGATTGATTACATTACGGAAGTAGCTGAAGTTGTTGAAACGAGTGAAAAAGAAACAATTACTGCTTCGCAGTTGTGTGAACGTTTCTTGTTTGATGGGACAATGCAATATTCGCGAATTGGTGATTTATCAGGTGGTGAGCGCCGCCGCGTGTACTTGTTACGCATTTTGATGAGT
>JBOFSL010000212.1:0-1216 GCA_051651525.1 Culicoidibacterales bacterium
TGGTTGTGGTTGTACTTGAATCTTTTGATACTGTTTTTTTGTTGTTGATTGCAATTTTTGTTGTGTTACTGCTGCTTGAGGCAACGGCACAAGTTCATCAAGCATACTGCTCAGCTTTTCAATAATTATTTCTAGTCCCATTATTTTGAATCAGTAATTTCTGAAGCTGTTTGTTCTACATGCGCAATACTTTCACGCATTTGAGTATCAGCTTGGATATTTCGTAATTGATAATAATCATTGATACCTAAATTCCCCTTACGGAATGCTTCTGCAATTGCTTGTGGCACTTCTGATTCTGCTTCAACAACTTTTGCTTTCATCTCAACAACTTTTGCTTTCATTTCTTGTTCATACGCAATTGCCATTGCTCGTTTTTCTTCTGCTTTTGCTTGGGCAATTTGTTTGTCCGCTTCAGCTTGATCAGCTTGTAATTTTGCACCAATATTTCGACCAACATCGATATCAGCAATATCAATTGAAAGAATTTCAAATGACGTTCCTGAGTCTAGTCCTTTATCCAAAACTGTTTGTGAAATTGAATCTGGATTTTCAAGCACTGCTTTGTGCGAGAGACTCGATCCAACTGTTGTCACAACCCCTTCACCAACACGAGCAATAATTGTTTCTTCTCCCGCTCCACCAACGAGACGTTCAATATTTGCTCGAACAGTGACTTTTGCCTTAACCATGACTTCAATTCCATCTTTAGCAACTGCTGAAATGAGCGGTGTTTCAATCACTTTCGGATTTACACTCATTTGTACTGCTTCTAAGACATTTCGACCCGCCAAATCAATCGCAACTGCTTGCTCAAACTCCAAAGGAATATTAGCACGTTGAGCCGCAATCAGAGCGTTAATCACTGTATCAATATTTCCACCTGCTAAATAATGTGCTTCAAGCTTATCAATTTCTAAATCCAGTCCTGCTTTTGTTGCTTTAATAAGTGGGTTGACAATTCGCGCTGGTGCAACGCGCCGGAAGCGCATCCCAATTAGGGTTGTAATTGGCACTTGTACATTTGAAAAACGCGCCGTAATCCAGAGTCCAATAGGAATAATTGTTAACAAGATAATAAAAATAATTAAAAATACAACTACAAATGGGATGATAATAAATAATAAATTAGTTGCTTCCATCTTAACGTTCCTCCACTTTTTCTAATTCTTTACTTGATCGCACAAATAATTTCCGGTAATCAATGCGTACGATT
>JBOFSL010000213.1:0-1021 GCA_051651525.1 Culicoidibacterales bacterium
AATGTGGTCGCAATTATATGACGGACACTGACTAATTCAGCAAACAATTCATCAATTTCGGCTTCATGATCAGCAAAAAATTGATATTTCGCCTGTGCTGCACGTTGACGTAAACTTCGATCGGCTGCTTGCAAGAGTGGTGTAATCCCAGATAAATTATATGTTTCACCATCAACAATGATTTTTGCACTTGCCATTAATTTTGTATAGTTTGAACTTAACCGATTTTCTTCTTGAAGGAGTGGAATAATTTCTGAGCTAAAAGCTTGTTGCTTTAAGCGGGCGATCGCAAACCACTGCTTCGGAATCATTGTTTCTAATTCTGCTAGATAGCTTGACGCTAAGACCGCGGCGTAAAATTCACTTTCTAATTCATTATAGAGTGGGCTATATTCATCCCAATAATTATTTTCTTGTTCATACAGTTCATCAGTTGTTTCAATTGAATGGCGAATTTGCGCTAACGTTGCCATCGTTTCAATATGGTTACGCAATGTGTTCATTTCAAGAATTTTTTCGTATTGTGCTTGACTTGTTTCAGCCGCTTGAAATTGGGCAATTACTTGCTGAAATTGGATTTTTGTAGTATTAAAATCTGGTCGTTGATATGGATATTCGGTAAACTTCATCTGTATTCCCCTTAGTAGCTTTATTTTAATTGATCACTTTGAATAATTGTCACTTTTTTTGCTGTCGCTTGAACTGGATACGATTCAGCAACCGCTCCGGTAAAACTAATTTCAACTTGCATCCCAGCTTCAAGCTGCGCGCTTTCAATCAGGGTTTGTTCTAACCAAATTGGAGTATCGTTCGTTATCAGAACTTGCGCGCGATCATACTCCATAACTTCCATGTTATCCGGTGTTTCAACTAACACACTGACACCATCAGGCGTTTGACTTAGTGTTTGAATTAATCCACGAATCTGGATATTTGATTCTGCTTGATTTTGTGCAAATAAAATCAAACCACCACCCACAATTAAGAAGGTGACTGCTGCAATGATGATATTTTTGATTGA
>JBOFSL010000214.1:0-2350 GCA_051651525.1 Culicoidibacterales bacterium
AATCAGTACCGTCAGCTGAAGCGGTCGCGTTATTTGATGATTTCTTATATCGGCTCTCATCTCGAAAGCTCAAAACGTTCGTCATTAGTGGAAATCATGATTCACCCGAACGGATTGCCTTTGGGGGACGATTGATGAATGAAAGTGGTGTGTACATATCACCGGTTTATCAAAAGGAAATTGCACCAATTACGTTGAGTGATGCGTATGGTTTGATTCATGTGTACTTATTACCATTTATCAAACCAACTCATGTGCGCGCAGAATTTCCAACTGAGCCAATTGATTCATATACGACAGCAATGCAAGTGGCGTTAAATCACTTAAACATCGATTCTACGCAACGTAACGTCTTGTTAACTCACCAATTTGTCGCTGGGTCACTCCGTTCAGAATCAGAAGAAATGGCAGTTGGTGGTTCTGACAATGTCGCTGTTGATGTCTTTGATGCTTTTGATTATGTCGCACTCGGACATTTACATAAACCGCAACACGTTGGTCGGGAAACAATTCGGTATTGTGGTACGCCATTGAAATATTCATTTTCAGAAGCAAATGACCAAAAATCAGTAACAGTTGTTGATTTCCATGCGAAAGGTGATATTGAAATTCGAACAGTGGAGTTAGTACCAAGACGGGATATGCAACAATTACGGGGGATGTATGACGACTTAGTGATGAAAGCGAACTATGACCACTTAAATTGTGATGATTATTTCCGAATCACGTTAACTGATGAGCAAGATGTGCCCGATGCATTACAAAAATTACGTGTTGTCTACCCAAATATTATGAAACTTGATTATGACAATGCTCGAACGCAAGCCCAAGGGATTATTGAAGGTGCGAATGAGATTGAACAAAAAACACCGTTGACGCTTGTTGGTGAATTTTACGAGCAGCAAAATAACCAAGCATTATTAGCGGAACAACATGACTTTTTAGTCACTTTAATTGAAAAGATTTGGGGGAAATAAACGATGCGTCCATTAAAATTAACAGTTTCGGCATTTGGTCCATATGCTGGGGAAACTGAATTTGATTTAGCAAAACTTGGGACAAATGGCATTTATTTAATCACTGGAGATACTGGTGCAGGGAAAACAACAGTATTCGATGCGATTACTTATGCTATTTATGGACAAGCGAGTGGTGACACACGCCAAACGACACTATTTCGCAGTAAATACGCGGATGAGAAAACACCAACGTTCGTGGAACTTGAGTTTAGTTATGGGACAAAAATGTACAAGATTAAACGTAATCCTGAATATGATCGTTTAAAGATCAATGGAACTGGGACGACAAAACAAACAGCCAATGTTGAATTACACTTACCAAATGGGAGCATTGTGACGAAAACGAAAGAAGTCGATGCTGAAATCCGAGCGATTATGGGAATTGATTGTGCCCAGTTTGCCCAAATTGCCATGATTGCGCAAGGTGAATTCAAAAAATTAATTATGGCAGAAACAGGTGAGCGGATTAAAATTTTCCGTGAAATCTTCAATACCCGTTATTACCAAAAATTACAAGATGAATTGAAAGCTGAAGCAGCAAAACTGAATAAAGAATTGACACGGTTAAAAAATAGTGTCAGTCAATATATTGAAGGTGCGATTGCTGATGAAGACGATGTCTTAGCATTAGAACTGAAGCGTGCGAAGCAAGGGGAAATGCAAACTGGTGAGGTGCTAGCGTTAATTGAACAATTAATTGCACAAGATCAACATCTTGAAAATTTGAAAACAACGCAACTTGGGGAAATTGAAGTTGAAATGGCGAAGCTTCAAGCCGAGCTCACGCAAATGAAACAAATTGTAGCGAAGCAAGCCACATTAACCCAAAAACAAACCCAACTGGCAGATTTAGCAGTAACTCAGCAAGCCAATCAAGTAAAATTCGCTCAAGAGCAAGCAAAAAAACCAGAACGAGAACACCTGCAACAAAAAGTGACGTTGCTAGAAAATGATTTACCAAATTATCAAGCATTCACTTCAGCCCAACAAGATGTCAAAATGAAACAAACAGCGGCAAAGGCAGCGGAACAACAACGTGAGCAACTTTTACGGACATTTGAACAATTAAAAGCTGAACTTGCAAGTAAACAAGCTGAAGTGACCCGCCTAGCGGATACGCCAGTGGAGTTAGAGAAGCAAAGGCATCAACAACAAGAGTTGAATAGTACGATTGCCCAGTTAACAAAACTACAAGCAGATTATACTGCATTTGGCCAAACACTCACGCTCAAACAGCAATTTTTACAAAAGCACGAAGTGGAAAATCTGAGTTTAATTGAACAAGCTACACAGTTGGCAGCACAACTTGATGCGAATCAGCAGCAAATTAC
>JBOFSL010000215.1:0-1345 GCA_051651525.1 Culicoidibacterales bacterium
CGTCGCGTCACAATCCCCTTGATTAACGTTGACATTTTTAGTATTCTTCTTTTTGGTAACCAAAGTCACTTAAGTGAATTTGTTTATTTCGCCAATCTTTGATCACTTTTACCCACGTTTGTAAATGAACTTTCGTTCCTAATACGCGGTTAATGTCTTTACGCGCATCTGTTCCAATCCGTTTTAACATTTGCCCATTTTTTCCGATGATAATCCCTTTTTGACTTGGACGTTCAACAATGATTGCGACCATTACTTCAAGGCGACCTTCTTCATCACGGGTAATATCTTCAACGGTTACAGCTACCGAGTGCGGAATTTCTTCGCGTGTGTGCCATAATACTTTTTCACGGACAATTTCGGCCATGATAAAGCGTTCTGGGTGGTCAGTTACTTGTCCATCTGGGTAGTATTTTGGACCTTCTTCAATATAATTGTATAAAACATCAAGTAAGACATCTAAATTTTTATGTTTTTTCGCTGAAATTGGCACAATCTCGGCAAAGTCCATTTCTGATTTTGCTAAATCAATAAATTTATATAATTCTTCTTTCGTCAATAAATCAATTTTATTTACAACTAAAATAACTGGTTTGTGGATATTTTTTAAATGTTCGATGATGAAACGGTCACCTGTTCCAATTGTTTCCGTTGCATTTAACATTAATACGACTACATCAACACCACTGACTGATTTTAAGGCTGTATCTGTCATAAATTTTCCAAGTTCATGTTGTGGTTTGTGAATTCCCGGTGTATCGATAAACACATATTGTGCTTTTTCGTTTGTGACAACTCCTTGGATTTTGTTTCGTGTTGTTTGCGGTTTATCACTCATAATCGCAACTTTTTGACCAACAACGGCATTTAAAAACGTCGATTTCCCAACATTTGGACGACCTACAATTGAAATAAATCCAGAATGGAATGCTTGTTTACTCATTTTAATTTCCCTCTACTTCTTGTTAATTTTGGCAATCAGACTGTTGCCATCAGGTACTTCTACATCTGATATTATACACCGAAGCGAGCAAAATTGATATGTATTTCACTGGATTCTCATCTTGAAATGGTCACATTTTTTGAAACTACTGACTTTGTTGAATAATCTCTTGTTTTAGCGATTATCGCATCAATTGTCACACAATTTTGTCAGTAAAAACAACTTGCGTAAGTAGTGATTAATCCTATTCATTTTACACTCCTCATTTTACTTTTTATTATAAAGTTCGAGTATATTTTTGATCTATCAAACTTTAAACTCAACCATCAAATCAGTTTCGTTTTGCTCTTTACCCACGAGACTGTTCCATGCTTGTTTACGCGTGATGGATTGAGAGAAATC
>JBOFSL010000216.1:0-6612 GCA_051651525.1 Culicoidibacterales bacterium
AATTTGTCCCGAAGCTCCAACAAAGCTATGATGTGTTTGAAATGTCATTTGAACGTGAATTTGAAACGTATGCGAGTGATGCACGGGTCATCACGATAGCTGAGAGAGAGCCTTGGTATGTCTTAACTGCGAAACACCAACTCGATCAGCAGAAGTGGCAAGTCTTAATTTGGTCTGAAAATGATCAACAATTTTTACCGGTTCGCGCGGTATTGAACATTCAAAATCAAAACACCTACAATTGGCAGCTAAATCTGAATGAGAGTGGTCAACCGAATAGTCAATTACTTTTGAGCTTCAAATATGACTTTGGTACCCAATCAAAAATTATTCTTGAAAAATAAGAAAACGCTTGTAAATTTTAGTGATAAATGAGAAAATAAAAATAAAGCGGGTGTTAAGTAAAAAACCTTGACACTAGTTAAAAAAACCGCTAAAATAATCAATGTTGATAAAAAATAAAACAAACTCGGAGGTCATCAATTATGGCAGTAAAATTACGTTTAAAACGCATGGGTTCAAACAAAGCCCCATTCTACCGTGTAGTAGCAGCAGATTCTCGTTCACGTCGTGATGGACGCGTATTGGAAACAGTAGGAACTTACAATCCAATCACTGAACCAGCACAAATCACAATTAACGAAGAATTAGCATTAGAATTATTATCAAATGGTGCACAACCAACTGATACAGTTCGTAACATTCTTTCACAAGTTGGAGTTATGAAAAAATTCCACGACATGAAATTAGGAAAATAATTCAGTAAATGGATCACAATCAACTTCAAGGATTACTTGAAACACTAGCATTAAGCGTTGTTTCTCATCCCGAGAGTGTAACCGTTCGCGAGATGCCATCAGCAGTCGAACATGAAATCAACTTTCACTTTTTAGTGAATAAAGAAGACATGGGGCGTATGATTGGAAAAAACGGGCAAATGGCAAAAGCCATCCGAACAATCGCACAAACTGCAGGTAAGCAACTAGGCAAACGGGTGAAGATTAACATTGAGGAATTTTAAAAGCCACCCACAAGGTGGCTTTTTTTTATAGGTAAGTGCTTGATAGCGCTTCAACAAAAACAACAATGAAGGTATGAGAGCGGGATACACGTTATAGGTGAGTGCTTGACAGCGATTGGTAAACGAAGCCAACCAGTCATGCTACTCAGCTTACAGTTGATGGCAGAAAATAAATTTCTGATTATGAGTCATGAAAATCAGCAGATTTTTTGGTGATTCAGTGGTACAATCGTAATAGAATAAAATATGAAAGGTGGATACAAACATGGAATATGTCCGCGTAGGAAAGATAGTAAATACTCACGGTATTCGTGGGGAAGTGAAAATTATGGGATCAACAGATTTTGCTAGTGAACGCTTTAAAAAAGGGAGTACTCTCTATATTTTTGATAGTAAAAACGAATTAGTCGAAACTGTTGTAGTCAAATCACACCGAGTGCACAAAAATATGGATTTAGTTTTACTTGAAGGTTTAGAAAATATCAATTTAGTTGAACGTTTTAAAACAATGGTTGTTAAATTTGCGAAAGACCAAAAAGAAGATGTCTTAGCTGAAGATGAGTTTTACTATGAAGATATTATCGGTTGTGAAGCCGTGACAACAACAGGTGAACTGATTGGAACAGTAGCCGATATTTTAGAAACTGGTGCAAATGATGTTTGGGTAATCAAACGTAACGGTCAAAACAACGTCCTCGTACCATACGTTGATCAATTCGTTGAATCAATTGACATTGCAAATAAAAAAGTTGTGATTAGTCCTGTAGCAGGATTATTAGGATGAAAATCGATATCTTAAGTCTGTTTCCAGAAATGTTTCAAGGCGTATTGCATGAATCAATTTTGAAGCGCGCCCAAGAAAAAGGGGAAGTCAGTTTTCAAGTGACGAATTTTCGTGATTATACAACGAATAAACATCGTAAAGTTGATGACTATCCCTATGGTGGTGGAGCCGGAATGGTTTTAACGCCACAACCAATTTTCGATGCGGTTGCTGATTTAAAAACTAAAAATCAGACAAAACCAAAAGTAATTTTGATGACACCACAAGGCCGACCATTTACGCAAAAAATTGCAGAAGAATTAGCCAAAGAAGAACACCTGATTTTAGTTTGTGGTCATTACGAAGGCTTTGATGAGCGGATTGTTGAACACTTGGCAGATGATGAGCTCTCAATTGGTGATTATGTCTTAACCGGTGGTGAACTCGCAGCAATGGTCATTACGGATGCAGTTGTCCGCTTACTTGATGATGTCATCGAACATGATTCGCATGCAAATGACTCATTTAGCATGGGAACACTTGAGTATCCGCACTATACGCGACCTGCTGATTACGAAGGAATGCCAGTACCTGAAGTTTTATTAAGTGGCCATCATAAAAACATTGAAAAATGGCGTCGCGAACAAGCCTTAATTCGGACGAAGCAACGTCGTCCTGATTTGTTGCCAACTGTTGAAATGACTGAAGCTGAACGTATTTGGCTTGACTCGATTAAAAATTAAATTTCAAATCAGAAAAACTTGAAAAAAGTTGGAGATGTGATATAATTTTTTGGTGACTTAAGATAGTTACACAGAACGGATGTACCGCTGGCAAGATATTTTAAGCTTGTTACGTATGTTTTAGCTAAGAAGGAGCGTGCAAATATGCAAGCATTAATGAATCGAATTGTAGAATCACAATTAAAATCTGATCTTCCAACATTCAAATCTGGAGATACAGTAAAAGTACATGTTAAAATCATCGAGGGTTCTCGTGAGCGTATCCAAGTATTCGAAGGTGTTGTTATTAAACGTCAACACGGTGGAATCCAAGAAACGTTCTCAGTACGTAAGATTTCAAACAACGTTGGTGTAGAGCGTATCTTTGCAGTACACTCACCAAAAATCGAGAAAATCGAAGTATTACGTCGTGGTAAAGTACGTCGTGCTCGTTTATACTACTTACGTGCATTACGCGGAAAAGCTGCACGTATCAAAGAAATTCGCTAATAACTGGTTTCCAGTTCCATGCGGGCCTAAAGTCTCTGACTTTAGGCTTTTTTTATTGATTAAAATTTTTTGTTGAGAATTGATGAGTAAGAGTCTGAATTATGATATAATCGAGAGAACAAACGTACTTTTAAAATTATTAGGAGTTATCTATCGTAACTAAGGAAAAAATTTGGAAGGACTTAAAAAAGGAGTGCAAGCATGAATATTCTTTATATCACAGCGAATAATGAGCGTAATTGGAATTCGTCACAGTTTGAAAAACAAATAATTACGAAAAATTACGAAGAGGTTACTGATGAAGATATTTATCAAAGTAATATTGCTGTAATTGAGCAGACAGTTCCGAACTGTGAGCGTTTTATTAGCGAAATTCGATTTGAAGCAATGAAAGCCTTCTTTTTCATTATCCAACAAGAAAATTTTACGCCATTTGTGCAAGACGAAGATCAAAGTCGGTATGTTGAGTATTTATTTGCGCCAGTAAGTGACCACCAGTTTTCATTGCGTATGGAGCAATGGAAAAATCATCAACTCGAAGCGCAAAAAACACAGGTGAAAATAATACAATTAGAAACATTGTTGAATACTGTTCCGTATATGACTTGGTTTAAAAATCGTGAGAGTCAATACATTAAGACGAACCAAATGTTCCAAACCCATTGCGGAAAATCGATGGAAACAATTTATGGAAATAGTGATGCATTTGTTTGGGATGGTGCAATTGGTGGTAAATGTCGCGAATATGACTTGCAAGTCATGAATGAACGAAAACAAGTTGTCTTTGAAGAAGTTATTCCAGGTAATTTAGGTCGGAGACATTTCAAAGTCTATAAATCACCAGTTTTTGGTATTGATGGGGACGTAATAGGGACAATTGGGATTGCGAAAGACATTACGGATATACTCAATGAGCAATCACGTGGCAATTTATTGATTGAAAATTTGCCATTTGCGGTATGTTTCCGTGATTTAGAAGGTACGATTATTCAGATGAATCAACAGTATCAACAATATATGCCAAAACCAGTTCATATTGGTGATAGCTTGTACGATGAGATATTTGTACCTGATCTTGAATTACGAAATCTGATTCGAAAACAAGATCAAGAAGTAATTATTGCGAAAAAAGTACACGTGTATAATGAAGTAATTCCAGTTCGGGGTCAAAATAGAATTATTGAATGTCATAAATCACCAATTTTCGATTTTGAGGGCGAAGCAAATGGGATTATCACCCTAATGCGAGATATTACCGAAACTGTTACTCAAGCAGAAGCAATTAAAAAATTAGCGTATGAAGATTCATTAACTGGTCTACTTAATCGTAGCGGGTTATATCAGCATTTACAAATCGAATATGTACAACCGCGAACGGCAATGATGCTCTTAATTGATTTAGATAACTTTAAACAATTAAATGATTCATCAGGACATATGGTCGGTAATTTTGTGTTACAAACATGTGCAAATCGTTTACGTCAGATTTTCCCAGATGCATGTATCGTTCGTGATGGTGGGGATGAATTTACGATTTTACTGCCGCATGATGAAAATTGTGACAAAGAGTGGATGCTGCAAAAGGGTGATGTAGTCCTGCAAGAATTAAGAAATTCAATCGAGTACGAACAAAAAAATTACTATATCTCAGCAAGTATTGGGATTGTGAATGGTGAAATTAGCCATGAAACAGTTGATGAATTTATTTTGAAAGGTGAAGTAGCCTTACAAGCAGCCAAACAAAATGGAAAGCAACGTTTAGAAAAATATACGCCATTGCTAGATACGAAACGGCGCTTACATCAAGAATTTATCGAAGACTTTAAAATTGCACTTGAAGCAGAAGAAATTGATTTATTCTATCAACCACAATATACTTGTCAAAAGAAACTGGCTGGTTTTGAAGCCTTATTCCGTTGGCATTCGCCGAAGTATAAACATTTAAATGTATTTGAAATGATTACGATTATTGAATCAACTCCAGCTGTCCAAGCAATGGGGAATTACGTGATGCGCAAAGCAATGAAATTTGCTCATAAAATCAATCAACATTCGTGTACGCCGTTAACGGTTTCAATTAATGTGTCAGCGCATCAAATTATGGCACCATTCTTTGTACAAACCGTAGAAGTGCTTTTAGCAGAAACACAAGTGAATCCGGAATGTATTGATTTAGAAATTACTGAAACTGTCTTACTTGAAAATATTGAGAACAATATTGAGAAACTTTCAAAATTACGTGAACTTGGAGTCAAAGTATCACTTGATGATTTTGGAACGGGTTATTCATCGTTGAATTATTTAGTAAAACTGCCACTTTCAAAATTAAAAATCGATCGTTCATTTATTTGTGAAATTACAACAAGTAAAGAATATAGTACACTCGTAAAAATGATTATTGAATCAGCACACTCATTGAATTTACCAATTGTCGCTGAAGGTGTGGAACGAGTGGAAGAAGTTGAATTGCTAAATTCATGGAAAGCTGATTACATTCAAGGGTACTATTTCTCAAAACCAGTTCCTGAAGATGAAGCATTTCAAAAAATTATTGAAGAAGAAGGCGAAAACAGATGTTAATTTTACAACCAAATTTTGAAGCAGCAGATGCACCAACTGTATATAAACATCAAGGGCAAGAAGCGTATTTTGATCGTTGGCAAAAACGTTTTGTCCCAGTGAATGATTTCCAAGCATTAAAACAATATATTGGTCTGTATTTACTAGAGGCATTTGCGATTCCTGAGAAAATGCTCCAAAGTGCGATGCCATTTCGCGAATATCGTTTGCCATCTGACCGCGTGGGCGATTTTGTGATTGAATACTATCGCCAAGGTGTATTGAAACCGTTAGTCTATGTCAAATGTAGCAAGCAGTTCCAAGATATTTTACCGAGTATGATTACAAAAGCACATGAATCAGCGATGGAACTTGGCAGCCGCTATGTTCTACTAACAAATGGAATTGCTGTTTATTTTGCGCAGTTAAATCAACTGGGAACAGAATACGAAGTATGCGAATTAGTGCCGTATGAGCAAATGATTCCTGAAAAAGCTGGAGAACAAGTTGCAACGAAGCCATTTGTCCGCCAAACACAAGAAGAATTAGCATCAGCAACAGAATTACGCGAAAAAGAATATAAAGAAAATTGGTATACAATCGGTACCTCGTTGAAAAATGAACTTGTCCCAGTTGCTGTCAATTTAGCAGAAGCATACTTTGACGAAACGTGTGTATTTGCTGCGAATACGCATCAAGCAATTACATTAGTTGAAGATTTGGGCTTACGTGAATTGGATGAACAACACATTCATGGTGTAGCGCCCGAAGGTTTCTACCGAACATTTTTAATTCATGATCAAGATAATAATTACAATATTGTGTCAATTATCATTGCAGCCGGACCAGATGGGCCGAAGCAAACAACATCATTGTATTGTCTGTTTGATGATGAAAAAACGAGCTATCAAGTCTTGCAACTCGATTTGAATCGCAGTGCCAATTTTGATCGTGAAACTTTAGCATATCAACTTTGGCATAATGGTCGAATTGCGAAACGTCGTGATGAAGCAACGGTTACAGCCGAAATTATTGAG
>JBOFSL010000217.1:0-1967 GCA_051651525.1 Culicoidibacterales bacterium
TGGCTCACACGTAGTTCCAATCTATTTTGTTTATTTTTAATTGGTGCTATTCTTTTAGTTCCACAACAACTCTTACTTGTTCGTTTATGGCAGCTTCTTCTTGGTTTCATCGCAATTAGTCTCATCGTATTGCTTGTTGGTGCTACCATTCAATGGCTACAAACTCGCTATTTTACTTTTGTCCGTGATGGTGATACTTTCTTTGTTCAAAGTGGATTCTTACAACCGAAAACAGCAACGTTTTCACTTACTGACTTTGTCATGATTGAACAAAAACAAGCACTCTTTTACCCACTTCATCGCCACGCAACAATTAGTCTGGCTCTTGAAGAAACAAAAAAACTGACAAAAAACGCCTTGATTCTTGCACCGATAATCAATGAAGCTGAGCTGCCAGATTGGTTTGACATGTATTTTCCTGAAATCGAACGGAATTCACGCCAATATCGACCAACAAAATCAGCATGGCTCAGTTTTTTTGCAAGCCTTCCGGTCCTGATTACGCTTGTTATCGGTTTATTACTCTTCTTTTTTACAACAGTTGAAAACCAAACCATCTACCTCATGAGTTTCTTCGCTGTTCTTGGTTTAGTCTTCCTTGACCAATACTGGCGTTGGCAATCAAGTTATTTATGCCAACTCCCTGATTGGTTTATTCTTGACTTGAGTGGATTGACTCACAGCACACGCTATTATCCCAAACAATATACACAAGCACGGATTTCACAGTCGCGCTATCAAGCAAAACGTGGATTGGGGACATTCCATTTGAGTTTCCCCAACCAAACCCTTGCAAGCGTAACTTTAAGTGGGCTTTCTCAAAAACATCAATCATAAGCTAGGAGTACTCTTCATGTTCTTACACCAAATTCATCACGTAGCAATAATTGCTAGTGATTACGAAAAATCAAAATATTTCTATACGACTATTTTACAACTCCCAATTTTAGCAGAAACTTACCGTGCACATCGTCATTCATATAAACTCGATTTGCAACTCGGATCAAATCAAATTGAACTTTTTTCATTTCCTCAACCACCACAACGACCTTCGACACCAGAAGCTGCTGGTCTTCGCCATCTTGCTTTTGATGTAAGTAACCTTGACGCTGTCATTGCTCACTTACATGAGCACGGTGTTGAGTGTGAACCGATTCGTATTGATGAGTTCACTAATCAGCGTTTTACTTTTTTCAAAGACCCTGATGGACTGCCTCTTGAATTATACGAACGTTTCGTGAAATAACAAGAAATTTACCAAACAAAAAGCGTGATTCAGTGAGAATCACGGTTTTTGTTATTTGTCTATTTGATTGATTTGCAATTCGACTGTCGCGATTCGTTTATCAACAATTTTTTTGATTGTGAATATCAAGTTATTATACTCAATCACTTCAGTACTATTTTCTTGTGGAATATAGCCGAGCAAGTGCACTAAGAACCCACTAATCGTGTCAAAATCTGGTGAATCAGTCGGTAATTGAAGCTCAAGTTCTTCAACAACTTCATGTACTGGAACTAATCCATCTAAAATATATGTCGTTTCATTAATTTTACGAATCGGCACAAGATCTTCGTCGTATTCATCTTCAATTTCACCCATAACTTCTTCAATTAAATCTTCTAATGTTACAATTCCTGAAAAACCACCATATTCATCAACTAAGATTGCCATATGTTTTTTCTGAGCCTGTAACTCTTTAAATAATTCATCAATTTTTTTACGTTCTGGGACAAATAATGCTTGTTGGAGTAACGCCCGTACATCAATTTGTTCAAAGCCAACTTTTCTGGCTGCAATTAAAATATCCTTGATGTATAAAATTCCAATAATATTATCAATTTCTTCATCATAAACTGGTACTCGTGAGTACTGATTCGTGATCAATTCATCAATATATTCCGAAAACGGCTCATTAATATCAATTGCATAGACATTGGGACGTGGTGTCATAATTTCACGAGCA
>JBOFSL010000218.1:0-2189 GCA_051651525.1 Culicoidibacterales bacterium
TTCTCAAAAAATATCAAAGGTGCACAAGCGAATGCAATGCCGTATACGATAATCGAGACAGCTAAGTTGAACCAGATTGATCCGTTGAAATATTTAGAATATCTCTTCAAAAACTTACCGAATTGCGCTGATATACACAAGAAAACAGCCTTGGAAGCTTATTTGCCATGGGCAGAAAAGCTTCAAGTAACTTGTGCCAAAATATAACAATATGAAAAGCTCACTGCTTCTGGACTTATTGTACCAAGGCAGTGAACTTTTTTATATACGGTTGATAGTTACTTGCTTACGGTTAAAGTCGCATATATTGCACGAGACATAGACAAAACTGTCAGCAACTGAATAGGGATACTACTTAGTTTTGCTTAGCACATCATTGTTCTAATATATTTAATAATTGATAGCAATAGAAGATTTGATTCCGCTGTTTTCTATCACCATGAATGATTCTTTTTTCGAGATAAAAATCAATCCATTTCCGTACTGTTGTTGACGATAAATTAGTAATTTCAACTATTTCTTTTATTGTGAAAATTGGTTTTTTGAAAATGGCTGCTAATATTTTTTCAGATACATGGCTGTCATGTAATGATTTCCATTCGGCGTACAATTTCTCTACCTCTTCAATTTTCACTAAATATGATTGTGTTTGCTTTTTTGCAGAAGTAATAAAAAAAGTAATCCATTCATTCCACTCTGCCGGACTATTCCGAGTGTTATTCAGTAAGCTATAATACAAATATTTATTTTTTTCTAATTCTTGACTCATGAAAAATATTGGTGAATCAATCACTCCATAATTTAGCAAGCACAAAATAATCAAGATTCTACCTAATCGCCCATTGCCATCTAGAAACGGATGGATTGTTTCAAATTGGGCATGAATAATTGCAACACGAACAATTTTTGGCAAGTCATCCATATCAGTATTGATATATCGTTCTAAATTAGCTATATAACTATCAATTTCTTGTGGTTCTGGGGGAATATGACTTGCTTGTTGAATTGTTTTCCCTTCTTCTCCAATCCAATTTTGAATCTTTCGAAACTCTCCAGGGCTACGATTTGCTCCACGTGAATTTTCTAAAATAATTTCGTGTAATTTTTTTAGAAGTCTGACTGAAATTGGATTGCCGTTTAAGACTTGTTCGACTCCATGTCTGAGCGCCTCTTGGTAATTATTGACTTCTGTTGCATCATCAGAATGGGTTATTTTTGTTTTACTTGTGCTCGCAAATTCTAACATACTAGAAAAAGTAGCTTGTGTTCCTTCAATTCTTGTTGATTCTACTGATTCAATAAGTGAAAATAATTGCAACAAATTTTCATTTATAAGCGCTGAATTCAACTTGAATTTCAATATAATTAGTAATTCTTGTAGTTTTTCAACTTCTTTGTACATATTTAATTTTTCGGCATCTGAAAAATTAAAAGGTAAAATTTCTGGAATATATGGTTGTCTATTCATTTCCCCACGACCTTTGCGATTTTTTATTGATATTTATTTCTTATAAATACATATTATCACATTTTAGCACTTTTAAAAAGAAAATATTTCTTAATTTCGCTTTATAATTCTGCACATTGTATAGTAGCGGCTAAAGGCAAGGTTTGGAATGGCAACACTTTTTTAGACAAAATTGATAAAGTTTTGCTTGCGATACTCAACTAGTGTTTCAAACTCACGATTCAGGATGTTTTTAATTTTACCGTGTGGTTTTTGTACATTTGTACCGTTTATGCTTTGGTTTTGGCAACTTCATTCTTTTTGACTAATCGTTGAGTATCGACAATCAAAACATGTTGATCATAAATTTTGATACGCTCATGATTTTTTCGAACTTGTAATTATTTTCCGACATATGAGTCGGGTACTGAGTAGAAATTTGAATCAATATGGACAAAGCTATATTGATTTACTTTACAATTTGTTTGGATATATGTATCCATTTCTAGTCGATATGGTAGTAAATAGTTTAACTCTCTCGCAAAGACGGTATCTGCAGATTCGACAGTTCGTTGTTTTGGTCTGCTATTTATTTTTTGTACGGACCGAATACTTCGGCGAGTAGCTCAGGTCCAGCGATGCTTTGTGGAAGTGGCATTTTTGGTGCACATGCTTCAATAATATTCGTAATATCATCTGTTTTTTCAAGGCAACGGCAAATAAGCGTTTGGGTTTTCACGAC
>JBOFSL010000219.1:0-6614 GCA_051651525.1 Culicoidibacterales bacterium
GACAACGACGTTTGCGACAGCATTAGCTGCATTTTATCAACAAATTCCAGTCGGGCATGTTGAAGCTGGGCTACGGACGTATGATATTTACTCACCATTCCCAGAAGAATTTAACCGCCAAGCAACAGGAAATATTGCGACACTGCATTTTGCACCGACTGAAGTGGCAAAAGCGCATTTAGTTCAAGAACAGAAAAAAGCTGAACGCATTTTCGTGACGGGAAACACGGCGATTGATGCACTTCAAACAACGGTTACACCAACCTATGAACATCCGATTTTAGATTGGGTAGGTAATGATAAAATGATTTTATTAACCGCTCACCGTCGTGAAAATTTAGGTGAACCGATGAAAAATATGTTTAAAGCGATTCGTCGAATTGTTGAAGAACATGCTGATTTAAAAGTAATCTATCCTGTTCATTTAAATCCACTCGTTCAAGCAGCTGCGGCAGAAATTTTAGGGAATCATGAACGCATTCGCTTAATTGATCCATTAGAAGTGTTGGATTTCCATAACTTCTTAAATCAATCACACATTATTTTAACAGATAGTGGTGGGATTCAAGAAGAAGCACCATCACTTGGAAAACCAGTACTAGTGATGCGCGATACAACTGAACGGCCAGAAGGTGTGGCAGCGGGAACATTAAAGCTTGTTGGGACAAATGAAGCAACAATCTATCAAGAGTTCAAAACACTCTTAACGGATGAAAGTGCCTATGCAGCAATGTCACAAGCGGCTAATCCGTACGGTGATGGAACAGCAAGTGAACAGATAGCAGAAGCAATTGCAACATACTTCGCTTCATTGTCAAATCAGTAAGAATTTGCTATACTACAGACATTAGTTGAAAAAAGGAGAATTTTAAAATGAAAAACATGAAAAAAGTTCGTAAAGCAGTTATTCCAGCAGCAGGAATGGGGACACGTTTCTTGCCTGCGACAAAAGCACAACCGAAAGAGATGTTACCAATTGTTGATAAACCGACAATTCAATATATTATTGAGGAAGCAGTTGCTTCAGGAATTGAAGAAATCTTAATTATCACAAGTGGAACAAAGCGTTCAATTGAAGATCATTTTGATAAATCATATGAACTTGAAGATACGTTAGCCAAAAAAGGAAAAACGGAAATGTTAGAAATGGTCCAAAGTATTTCTAATATGGTAAATATTCACTATATTCGTCAAAAAGAAGCGCTCGGATTAGGACATGCTGTCCTTCAAGCGAAAGCTTTTATCCAAGATGAACCATTTGCCGTTTTACTTGGTGATGATGTCGTTGTCAATAAACAAGGGGAACCAGCCTTGAAACAATTAATAACTGCATATGACCAAAAACACGCGTCAGTGTTAGGTGTGCAAACTGTTGCAATGGCAGATGTTGATAAATACGGGATTGTTGCTCCAAGTCAATCAACACCGCAAGCTGGTCGTTTAGTAAAACTTGCGGATATGGTTGAAAAACCGAAGCAAGCTGATGCGCCAAGCCAAATGGCAGTACTTGGACGCTACGTATTAACTCCAGAAATTTTCGACTTACTGGCAAGTCAAACGCCAGGAGCAGGAAATGAAATTCAATTAACTGATGCAATCAAACGTTTAATGGATCGTCAAGCAGTATATGCTTATGATTTTGAAGGACAACGCTATGATTTAGGGGATAAATTTGGATTCATCAAGGCAACGATTGATTTTGCACTTGATCGTCCAGAATTACATGATGAAGTGTATGCATATTTACACGAACTTGTTGATCAAGCCGAAGCAAACAAAACTGTAACTGAGTAGTTGGAATAGCCGATGACAGCAATCGAAATTCTAACAATTTTAGTGACGTGTTTTGCAATCAGTTGGTTGAGTGTGCCTTTTGTCAAAAAAATGGCGGTTCAAATCGGTGCGGTTGATTATCCGGATACGAAAAGAAAATTTCACAAAGGGGTTATGCCAAGACTTGGGGGGCTTTCAATTTTCTTATCATTTTTAATAGGGTACGTCCTCTTTGGGAGTGATTTTGAAGGCTTAGATCATGTGCTAGTTGGTGCGTTTATCATTATTCTCATTGGGATGTACGACGATATTGCACCAATTAAACCGCTTGTTAAATTTGGCGGGCAAATTTTGGCGGCAGTAATTGTTATCTATAGTGGTCAATTTATGATCACTGAATTTGTTTTCATTCCAGGTTTAACGTTACAATTTCCTGAGTGGTTCTCGCCAATTTTCACTTTACTGTGGATTGTCGGAATTACGAATGCGGTAAATTTAATTGATGGCCTTGATGGTCTCGCAAGTGGAATTTCAGCAATAACGCTGACAACATTAGCGTTTTTAGCTGTATTTGATGGTAGCTATTTTGCAGCAACAGTAACCTTAATTTTATTAGGATCGACGCTAGGATTTATTGTTTTTAATTTCCCGCCAGCATCAATCTTTATGGGTGATACTGGTTCGAACTTTTTAGGTTTTATGATTGCAGTGCTATCAATTTTAGGTTATAAACAAGCCGCATTTGCCTCATTCTTTATGCCAATTGTGATGCTAGGAGTCCCAATTTTAGATACATTTGTGGCAATTATTCGCCGGAAATTACGCGGCCAGTCAATTGGTGAACCTGATCGTGAACACTTGCATCACAAATTGCTCGATTCAACGGAATCATCGACGAAAACATTGTTGATTATTTATGGAATTTCAGTATTATTTTCAGCAACGGCTGTCGTCTATGGTATTCGTAAAATCTGGGGACTTTTCCTGTTAGGATTCTTGTTAATTTTCGTCGAGATTTTTATTGAGAAGTACGAATTGATTGGGCCGAAATATAAACCGGTATTCTCACTCCTAGAAATGTTGAAAATCAGAAAAAAATAAGTAGAAAACAAAAAACGGAAAGCATTCCGTTTTTTTATTTGGATTGATTTATTTGCTTTTTTTTTGTTTTTTTACTATACTTTTTGTATGAAAAGAAAGTAAGGTGCTCGCGATGGAAGTGAAACCAGATAAAAAATTAATCCAGCGTTTAAACCGAGTTGAAGGTCAAATTGGTGGTATTAAACGGATGGTCGAATCAGAGTCAACTTGCCAAGATGTGATTGCTCAAGTGAATGCGGCACGTAGTGCACTTGATCGAATCGCAGGCTACATCGTTGCCAAAAACTTAGAGCAATGTTTACTTGAATATGAAGCAGATGAACGTGAAGAAGCGATAGAACAAGCAGTTAATTTATTAATTAAAACAAAACGATAGTGAGGCTACAAGCAGATGCAATTAATTGATGTACAAAAATTACCAGATGGAACAACTGTAGAAAAAACACCTTATTTATTAAGTGGCATGACGCACGGGACAGCGAATAATGGCCAAATCTATTTAAATTTAGAATTACAAGATAGTACTGGGACACTCGGAGCGAAATTGTGGCAAGCGAGTCAAGAATTGTTACAGCAAGTTTCAGCCCTTGTAGGTACAGTTGTTGAAGTTTCATTCGTAAAAAATACTTATCGCAATCAAACGCAATTGAAAGTTACAAAATTACAAGCGGCAACTGATATTGCGATGGAGCAATTTATCGAAACAGCACCGATGGCATCGGAGGCAATGCAAAATGAAGTGAGTGAATTTATCACAGCAATTGTCGATCCGACTGTCGCTAAAGTTGTTCAAACATTACTCGGTAAATATCACACTCAATTTTATAAGTTCCCAGCAGCGAGTAAAAATCACCATGATTATATGGGCGGATTGGCATACCATACGTTATGTATGCTCCGATTAGCACAAAGTGTACATGTGTTATATCCAAGTTTGAATCGTGACTATTTATATGCTGGCGTTTTACTTCACGATTTAGGAAAAGTCATTGAACTCTCAGGACCGATTGCGACTGAGTATACAACAAAAGGGAAACTCCTCGGACATATTACGATTTTAGCGAGTGAGCTTGAAGTGGTTGCATATCAATTAAATTTAGTCTCAGAAAAAGAGCAAGAAATCATCATGATTTTACAACATCTTGTTTTAAGTCATCATGGAAAATTAGAATATGGTTCTCCGAAAGTGCCAATGATGATGGAAGCGGAAATTTTGACGTACATTGATAATATTGATGCGAAAATGATGATGATGGAACGTGCACTCAAAGGCGTTGAACCTGGTGAATTTACGCAACGTATTTTCGCCCTCGAAAACCGCCAACTGTATAAACCATTCAGCGAATAAGTAAGTAACGTAATTTTTTTGAATATGATAAAATAAAATAAAGATAGAGTGTTAAGGTGAGAAATATGAAGCGGTGGGTATTATATTTAATAACAGTTGGTGTAATTGCGGTTGATCAAATCACAAAATACTTGGTGGCTACGTATATGCAAGTTGGCGAACAAATCGTCGTCATTCCAGAATTTTTTACAATTACCTCACATCGAAATACCGGGGCGGCTTTCAGTATTTTAGAAGGAAAAATGGATTTTTTATTACTTGTGACAATTTTTGCATTAGGATTTTTTATTTACTTAATTGAACAATATCGGAAAACGAATACCGGGTTAGTAATTGCGTTAGCAGTTATGCTAGGTGGTGCAATTGGGAATTTTATCGATCGATTGTTTATTGGTGAAGTTGTCGATTTCTTTGCCTTTCAATTTGGAAGTTATCATTTTGCGATTTTCAATGTTGCAGATATCGCATTATCACTAGGTGTTATTGTTTTCGCGGTGTTGTTATTATTTACGGGCCAAGATGAAGCAAAACAAGTAAAATAGTTTGCTGAAAAGGTTCTCCTCAATTTGAGGAGAACCGTTTTCTTTGGAAGCTTTTCGTGTGTGAATGATAACAAAAATTGGTAGCCTTTAAGACAGAAAGGTGGTAAAATGTTGAAGGAATACCGTTTGCGTGTAGGCAAACGAGAATAATATGTGGAACCCTACCACTGGAAGGTGATTTTTATGAAAATTATTGCGAGAATTGAAAACGTAGGTGCTCGTGTTGATAAAGTTGTCAGCGAGATTGCAACTGATATTTCACGATCACAAATTCAACAATTAGTTAAAGATGGGCACTTACTTGTGAATGATGCCCCAGTAAAAACAAAATATAAATTGAAATTAGATGATATTATTACATTTGAAATTCCTGAGCCAGTGCCATTGGAAGTAAAAGCCGTAGCCATGGATTTAGATATTTGTTATGAAGATACAGATGTAATTGTCGTGAATAAACCAACAGGAATGGTTGTTCACCCAGCAGCTGGTCATCAAGATGATACACTT
Source organism: Culicoidibacterales bacterium (assembly GCA_051651525.1). Classification (GTDB taxonomy): domain Bacteria; phylum Bacillota_I; class Bacilli_A; order Culicoidibacterales; family ZOR0006; genus ZOR0006. The sequence continues at coordinate 5,272 of JBOFSL010000219.1, forward strand.
GTGAATGGATTAGTCGCACAAGTAACTGATTTGTCAGGTATTAATGGTGTCATGCGTCCTGGAATTGTCCACCGTATCGATAAAGACACGTCAGGATTATTGATGGTTGCCAAAAATGATCAAGCGCATGAACACTTAGTAAAACAATTGCAAGCAAAAACAGTAACACGTCGTTATATTGCGCTTGTTCATGGTGTGATTTCACATCAACGTGGGAAAATTGATGCACCAATTGGTCGTGATGTCACTGATCGTTTGAAAATGACAACTACGCACATTAATTCAAAAGAGGCAATTACCCACTTTACGGTTTTAGAGCGCTTTAAAAATTATACACTAGTTGAATGTCGTCTTGAAACAGGAAGAACGCATCAAATTCGTGTGCATATGAATTACATTGGCTTCCCACTTGTTGGTGATCCGTTATATGGACCACAAAAAACAATTACCCGAAAACATGGGCAGTTTTTACATGCGAAAACACTCGGATTTATTCATCCAAAAACGGAAGAATATTTAGAGTTTAGTACACCATTACCAGATTATTTCACTGAAGTGATTGAAACGTTACGTCAACAAGTGATTGATTTACAACGTTAAGATCAGTACGGGGAGAAGTTATGGAAATTAAAAAAGTTCAAAAAACAGTATGGAGCGTCCGCTTTTTTTACTTGTTTTATTTAGTCGGGGTTGGTTTATTTTATAATTTAATGCCGTTATATTTGCAAGAAAATCTAGGATTTGATGCAACTAGTATTGGGGTTATTATGTCAGTAGGCTCGATTATGTCAATTGGGGTGGCAACATTATGGGGAATTGCTGCCGATGTCACCAAAAATCCGCGATTAATTCTGTTAATCTTATTGGGAATGAGTGCTGGTTCAGCGTTATTACTCGGTTCGACAACGACATTTGCCGCCGTTTTGGCAGTCATGGTGGTATTGGAATTTTTCCGTTCTGGAATTTTTCCACTGATTGATGCAACTGCAACAACTATTGCTTTTCAAACGAAAATCCCATTTGGGAAAATGCGTTGGTTTGGCTCATTTGGTTATGCAGTCAGTGTTTTAGCTTTTACACCGTTCATTGAAAAAATCGGTCTAGACTCAATTTTTATTATTTTTATGCTGTTTTTATCATTACCAATTTTCTTCTTGCGTAACTTACCAAGACCAGCACAAAAAGAACAAAGTCATTTTATAAAAGATTTCCGATATTTATTAACGAATAAAATATATTGGTTTATTTTGTTAATTGGTGCCTTAAACTTTGGGACAATGAATGCAGCTTCAAATTACTTAGCCATGCATGTTCAAACATTGGGTGGTGGTGTCTTGGCTGTT
>JBOFSL010000220.1:0-6604 GCA_051651525.1 Culicoidibacterales bacterium
CAAAAACGACTTGGACACCAGTTACACAGTCAGAACATTGCGTAAACAGCAGAAATAGACTATTTTTTTAAGGAATGCAAGCTCCTTCTTTTTGTCGTACATCGACATTTTAAAACGAGCAACTTTCAAAATCAAACAATAAAAAAAGAGCTGTATCACTCTTTGACTACTATTTGAAATAGTCATTGTGATACAGTCCCTTTTTTGTGATTTATAATGGTTCGAAACCTTCTTGATCTAAATAATCAACAGCTTCGCTGTAAGAGTTGAAAACTGAATCGAGCATATCTTCATCAGTATAAACAAAGAAAAGTTCTTCGTTTAAATCTTCAACTAAAGCAAGTTCAACATTGTTACGATTGATCCAAATTTCAGCAACAGGGTTTACTTTTAATTCAACAACCGGTGGCGTTGCTAAAAGTGTGATTGATTCTTGAACAATTGCAAGTAAATCAGCTTCAGAAAAATCACGAATGTTAACTAAACCTTTCGCATCGGCTTTATGTTCACTTGCAGTTCCAACATAAACAAAGCCATTTCCATTGGGATGAAGGTGAGAGATTACGTTGATTTTTTCAGACGTACTTTCAAGAAATTGGTAATTTACACGACCAAGTGAAATAGAATTAGGTGTAAGTTGGGGAAAATTTGTTTCAATTAGGGTTTTTTTCTCATTAAATGACAGCATAAGCAGTCCTCCTCTAAATAATGTATTTTTATTATACCATTATTTCAACAATAAAATGGGGTTTCAAAGATGAAAAGCAAATAAGTGCCAGATTGAGCACTAATCAAAACATAATTGCTTTTAATGATTTAGAAATAGCAGAAAAACTTAAAAAGTAGTAAAATCAAATATATAAAGCTGAGGTGATAGTGTGATTTCCAAAAAACAATTTCTCGTTTTCTGTGGTATATTTGTAATTATTGTAGTTATTGTGAGTACGATAACTACAACATTGAGTAATCAACAATCTAATGCAGCGCCTTCAGTACCACGTGTAATTGAAACATCTGAAGTAATTATTGAAGTTGTTCAAATAAAACAACTAGCAAATGTTGTAACTGTTCAATTATCGATCGAAAATCGAAAAGAAACTGATTTGGTTATTAAGAATGAGCAGCTTTTACTTTCAGTCGAACCGTATTATCAAGATCATGTACATGAAGCAACAAAAGTGAAAACACTAGATTACAATGGTGCAAATGTAATTCCAGCTCAAACGATACGTGAAGTTATCGTCGAATTTGATGCAAATCATGAAATAACGACGGACTATTTTATGCTCTACTTACAAGAACAGGCACCAGGAGAAGAACAAGTATTTTATTCATTGATATTATCATAAATAAAAACAGGCAGTTATCAGGAGCAGGTAACGATGTCCACGACTATAAATGAAATAAAATTTAGTGAATACAATAAACTGTAGGATATCCTGATGCCAAAAGAACATGTTCTTAGAAGATTCAAAAACGTAGTTGATTTTGGATTTATTTACGATGAGCTAAAATATTAATGGAAGAATAGGTGGGATTTTCCGACAAAAAAAGCGATGGTTCGTTCACAAGAATGAACCATCGCTTTTTATTGTATATTCAATTTTATATAGCTCAACAGCTGACTTTTTCAGCAACTTCTTATCAGAACTGTCTGTTTTTTGTTTATGCTTCGAGTAAGTTGCTAATCAATAGTTCATCGACTGCAAGTTCCATTTGTCCTGATTGTATTTGTTCATTAAAATGACAAACAAGGAGGAGCGTTGAAGCCGGGTAAGTAAAGGTAGTGGTTACGTTCTGTGTTGGTTTAAAGCCGAATTGTTGGTAGAATTCAGGTGAACCGATGACATACATACTATCATAGCCTAATTCAGCAGCTTTTTGTAAACTAGCTTGAATTAATTTTGTTCCGATTTTTTGATTTTGATAATCTAGGTTAACAGCAATAGGTGCAAGTAAAGCTGCATTTTTTTGTACACTCTGATCAAGTGAGCGAAATTGTAAACTACTAAACATCACATGGCCAACAATCGCACCTTTCACGCGTGCGACAAGTGAAGCTTTTTGGTTAAAAGTTGATGTTTTACGAATTGCTTTGACCAATTTTGGCACTGATTTTCCAGTAAATAATACTTTGTGAAGTTGTTCAACACTGAGATAATCAGTTTTTGTTTCACTATCGATCACAACACGAAAACGTGGGGGGTTCATCATATATAATCCTCTTTTCTGCTTAAGACTTATTTTGAAATAATTTGTATTGGACAAAAAAATCAAAATGGTTATCATTACTATTATAGAATAAAAAAGGAGAATAATAAATGGCGAGAGCAGAAATTGTTATTTCAGTAGCAGGAATCGAAGATTTAGCAAATATCCGGCAATTACTTGTGGATCGTTCAAAGTGGTTACGCGATCAAGGCATTAATCAGTGGCAACAATTCGCAACGTATGAGCAAACAAAACAAATTCAATATGACTATGATCGTAGTGTCTTATATATTGCGAAGCAAGATCAGCAATGCGTAGGTGCAATCGTCTTAACACAAGCGCAAGCATTTGATGAACAGCTATGGGAGCAACCAAAAGGATATCTCTATATTCACCGATATGTGGTGAGTTTACAAGCCCGAGGTCAAGGAATTGGCGAACAGCTTTTGACATTTGCAAAAACGGAAGCAATTCGACAAAAGCTAGGTTTGCGCTTAGATTGCCGGGAGAACAATCAACAATTAGTTACATATTATCAAAAGCGCGGTTGGCAACAAGAAGCGGCAAAAAAAGGATATGCTCGTTTTGAATGGCCGTTTTCAAATTAAGGAAATCAAAAGAGTAAAATCCTTGCATTATGCAATTATTATTACTAATATAGATATTACATTTGAATGAACTATGAGGTGAGTAAGTATGATTTACACAAAAATGACAGATTTAATTGGAAAAACACCAATGCTACAATTAACAAAATTAGCTGAAGATAGTGCGGATATTTACGTGAAATTAGAATATTTAAACCCAGGTGGATCAGTAAAAGATCGAATTGCTTTAGCAATGATTGAAGCTGCTGAACGTACGGGGGATTTAAAACCAGGTATGACAATTATTGAAGCAACAAGTGGAAATACAGGAATCGGAATGTCACTTGTGAGTGCAGCAAAGGGATATCCAGTTATTATTGTTATGCCAGAAACAATGAGTATCGAACGGCGTAAAATTATCGCGGCATACGGAGCAACACTTGTATTAACAGAAGGTGCAAAAGGTATGAAAGGTGCAGTTGCCAAAGCAAAATCAATACTTCAAGAACACACTGATTACTATATGTTACGCCAATTTGAAAATGAAGCGAATCCAGTAATTCACGAACTCACAACAGGCCAAGAGATTATTACTGATTTAAAAAATCAAAAAATTGATGCGTTTGTCGCAGGCGTCGGAACGGGTGGAACATTAACTGGTGTCGGTCGAGCATTGAAAAAAGTATATCCAGAAATTGAAATTATTGCCGTTGAACCGAGTGATTCACCAGTACTTTCAGGCGGAGTACCAGGACCACATAAAATTCAGGGAATAGGGGCAGGATTTGTTCCAGACGTTTTAGAAACTGAACTAATTCAAACGATTATGCCAATTTCAAATCAAGTTGCATTTGATCGAACAAAACAACTCGCTACTACATATGGTGTACTGTTAGGAAGTTCGGCTGGAGCTGCAATTGAAGCTGCGATACAAGTTGCCCAACGATTAGGAAAAGGAAAAATTGTCGTAGTTGTTGCACCAGATAATGGTGAACGCTATTTAAGTACAACGCAATTTGACTAAATGAAATCACAAGGCTATTTTACATCCATTAAAGAGCGTGACCCAGCAGCAAGGTCTACGTTAGCAATTATTTTATTTTATCCAGGTGTCCACGCATTATTTTGGTATCGAATTGCTCATTTTTTCACGACAATTCACCTCGGAATTATTGCGCAAGCAATTAGTTATTTTGTGAGAAGTTGGACAGGGATTGAAATTCACCCTGAAGCAATGATCGGGAAACGCTTTTTTATTGATCATGGTTCAGGTGTAGTCATCGGTGCAACGGCAATGATTGGTGATGATGTGACGATGTATCATGGTGTGACTTTAGGTGGAAACGGCAAGTACGTTGGGAACCGTCGTCATCCAAAAGTCGAAAACAAGGTTGTCATTGGTGCTGGAGCAAAAATTATTGGGCCAGTAACGATTGGTGAAAATGCGAAAATTGGAGCGAATGCAGTTGTAACGAAAGATGTACCAATAAATAAAACTGCAGTTGGAATTCCAGCGTGTTGGAAAGAGTGAGAAGGAAATCACTCTTTTTTATTGTTTGAAAACCTAAGCAATGCTATAATTTTACTAATACATAACTTTTTTTAAGGATATGATAAGAAAAAATAACGTCGAAGTACGTGATAACTATAAGGTAGGAACAATAATATGGATGTACAAAAGATAACTGGGCTGACCGAGCAAGAAGTTCAGCACCGAGTTGCTCAAGGGCTTGATAACCAAGTACCGAAAGCACCGACACGAACTGTAGGTCAAATTATTCGTAACAATGTTTTTACATTTTTTAACTTTATCAACTTAGTAATTGTTGTATTACTAGTTGTAGCTGAGTCATATCGAAATTTACTATTTATTTGGATTGTAATAGCCAATGTCATTATTGGAATTTATCAAGAAATAAATGCCAAAAAAACTTTGGAAAAGTTATCATTACTCAATCAGCCAAAAGTATTTGTTATGCGAGAAGGTAGTGAAAAAGAAATTGCGATACAAGAAATTGTTGTCGATGATATTTTAGTTTTACGTTCAGGTATGCAAATTAGTGCAGATGCAATTTTATTACCGGGACAAGAAATTGAAGTTGATGAATCATTATTAACAGGCGAGGCTGATCCGATTCTTAAACGAAGTGGTGAAGAGTTATTAACGGGAAGTTTTGTTGTTTCTGGTAAAGCATACGCAAAAGCGAATCGCGTAGGAGCAAATACATATACTGCTAAATTAGCTGATGAAGCTCGTAAATTTAAATTGGTTAATTCTGAACTACGTGAAGGGATTAATCGAATCATTAAAGCTGTTTCAGTCATTATTGTACCGATTGGAATCTTCTTAGCCTGGTCACAATTATCAGTTCCAGGTGCAACTTGGCAAGATGCGATTGTTGGTGCAGTTGCCGGAGTAATTGGCATGATTCCAGAAGGATTAGTGCTTTTAACAAGTGTTGCGTTTGCAGCTGGTATTGTTAAATTAGCGAAACAAAATACACTTGTGCAAGAATTACCGGCAATCGAAACGTTAGCACGAGTAGATATGCTGTGTTTAGATAAGACGGGGACAATTACTGAAGGAGTGCTGGATGTTGCAGAAATTAAACCATTAGGCGAAACGACAATTGGACAAATTGATGAAGCGTTAATTGCCTTTATTACTGCTTTGCCTGATGCTAATCCAACACAACAAGCATTGATTGATTATTATGGAAAGCAACAAGAATGGGAAATCGAGAAAAAGATTGCCTTCTCTTCTGCAAGAAAGTGGAGCGCAGTTAGCTTCACGGAGCAAGGAACATGGATTGTTGGGGCACCAGAAATGGTCCTTGAACATACATACGTGCAGTATCAACAACAAATTGAAGCATATGCGAAACAAGGTCAACGCGTGCTCATTTTGGCACATAGCGAACAAATATTAGAGAGTGAGCAGCTCCCAACTGAGTTGAAAGCTGTTGCCATTATTACTCTTGAGGATCGGATTCGTCCAGATGCACCAGCGACTTTGGCTTACTTTGCTGAACAAGGTGTAAAAATTAAAGTCATTTCAGGAGATAATCCAGTTACTGTTTCCGCTGTTGCAAAACGTGCAGGTTTAGTTGGAAGTGAAAATTATCTGGATGCACGGACATTACCAGAAGATTTAGAACAAATAGCGCATATTGTAGAAAAAACAACTGTCTTCGGACGAGTTACACCACATCAAAAGAAATTACTTGTCCAAGCGCTCCAATTACGTTCGTATACGGTTGCAATGACTGGTGATGGTGTCAATGATGTACTTGCCTTAAAAGAAGCTGATTGTGGGATTGCAATGGCTTCAGGAAGTGATGCAACGAAAGCGGTAGCTCAACTTGTCTTACTTGATTCAAATTTTGCAAGTTTACCATCAGCAGTTGCTGAAGGGCGACGTGTAATCAATAATATCCAGCGAGTAGCGAGTTTATTCTTAGTCAAAACGCTGTATTCATTTATCCTTTCAATATTAACGATTTTCATGGGATTCCAATATCCATTTATTCCAATTCAGTTATCGCTAATTAGTACGTTAGCTGTAGGTGTACCATCATTCTTCTTAGCTTTAACGCCAAATAATGAGCCAATCAAAGCAGGATTTTTACGTCGGATTATTGCTGTCGTGATACCGGCTGGAACTGCAATTGCATTTAGTATTTTTGCGATTTATGGTTTAGAAGGTCTGAGTGAGAATGGCTTCATGGCAAAAAATACGATGGTTGTGTTAACAGCTGGAATTATTCAGTTAACTGTACTCTATCGAATTATGAAACCAATGGTTA
>JBOFSL010000221.1:0-1577 GCA_051651525.1 Culicoidibacterales bacterium
GAACCAGTTTTCCCACGCTATTCACTACTTTACAACGAATACACTGTATTAAATGAATTAAATAAAGTGCGAATCAATGGTGAGTTATTATCAGCGAGTGAAAAACAAGCGATTTTCACACATTGCTTTAAAAAAGTATTGAAAAAAACAGTGAGTAAAAAAGATATTATCGACTACTGCAAAGCGAACTGGCAACCATTTAACCAAAATTATACCGTGACAGGGACACAAGATGAAAAAGGCTTTGCATCAAATCTTGGTTCATACGTTGATTTTGTGAAAATTTTAGGTGAAGACTATGTTGAAGCAAACACAAGTGTCATTGAGCAATTGATTGAATGGCTAACCGTATTTGAAGATAAGAAAATTATCAAACGTAAAATTGCGATGATTTATCCAGAATTAGAAGAGTATGCTGCGAAAATTACGCGGTTACGCTATTCGGGTTGGTCAAATTTATCACATAAATTGTTGGCTGAATTAGCAACGAGTACCGATGGAAAACAACAGACAATTATGGATGTGCTGTGGACAACAAATAAAAACTTCATGCAGATTATTAATGATGAACACTACGATTTTAAAGAGCAAATCGATGGTCAACTGACAACTGGTGAGCAAAAGAAAATCAATTATGATGAAATTAAAGCATTAGCGGGGTCGCCTGCTTTGAAACGCGGAATTTGGCAAACAGTTCAAATTGTGGAAGAAATTCAAAAAGTAGTAGGGTGTCCGCCAACAAATATTTTCATTGAATTTGCTCGGGAAGATCAAGCATCTAAACGGACAACATCACGGTTGAAACAATTAGAAAATCTCTATGCGAATATGGATAGTGATTTAGGATTAATCGATTTAGGTAAGCAATTAAAAGGAAAAGAGAATCAAGACATTACAAATCGGATGTTCTTGTACTTTACGCAAAATGGAAAATGTGCCTATTCAGGTGAAGCGTTAAATTTAGAACTACTCCATACATATCAAGTCGATCATATTTTACCACAGTCATTAATCAAAGATGATAGTATTGACAATACAGTACTTGTAAAATCGCTCCAAAATCAATTGAAAGCGGATAATAAATCAGCGTCTGAACAAGCACATCCGCAAGCGAAAAAGCTATGGCGATTACTCAAAGATGCACGATTAATGTCACAACGTAAATATAATAATTTAACGAATCCAGAATTGAAACAAGACCGAATCAAAGGATTTATCAATCGACAACTGGTGGAAACAAGACAAATTTCTAAGCATGTTGCGCAATTATTAGCACGCTCAACAAGTGCAAATATCTATACGATCAAAGCGACGTTAGCATCACAATTCAGATCACAATTTGGTTTGATTAAAGTACGTGCAGTGAATGATTATCATCACGCTCACGATGCGTACCTCTCAGCAGTGATTGGGAACTATGTCCAACAGCGCTATCCAAAACTCGATGCAGAGTTTTTATACAAAGGCTATTTGGCTTATAGCAGTGCTAGTTTTGATAAAATGCGTAAATATAAATATGGCTTTATCATCTCGAGCATGAAAACAGCATTTGCTGATGGTGAAACTGGAGAAATCAT
>JBOFSL010000222.1:0-4615 GCA_051651525.1 Culicoidibacterales bacterium
ATTTGGGGCTCATTTACACATTGAAATGCTTTCAGGAATTAACTATATGCCTGCGGGACGTGAAGAACGCCAGTCATATACAGTCAATCCAGCGAATTATTTCTAAAAATAAATAATAACCAATCAAAAAAGCCCAACTTACGTAAGTTGGGCTTTTTGTTATATAGATGATTAACTTTGAATATTTAAAACAGTCATTTGTTGACGACTCATTGATTCAAGTGAGCGGCGGACACCTTGTACACCCATTCCAGAGTTTTTCACACCAGAGAATGGGAAGTGATCAGGTCCACGTTCAGAACGTCCATTGATATTCACGGTTCCAACTTGAAGTTTTTGTGCAATTTTAAAGATGTCATCAATATTAGAACCAAAGATTGATGCTTGTAAACCAAATTCTGATTCGTTATTTAATTGAATTGCTTCTTCAACTGATTTCACACGAATAATTGGTAAAACAGGACCAAATGGCTCCTCCCAAGCGACACGCATAGTCGGTGTCACATGGTCAAGTAATGTTGGTTGTAAGAAGTTTTGATCACGTGTATTCCCAAAGAGGACATGCGCGCCTTGAGCAATGGCATCATCAATTAAACTTTGAACGAAGTCAGCTGATTTATTATCAATCAATGGTGTAACCATTGCATTTGACTCAGGTAATCCAGTGGTAATTGTAGCCATTGCTGGCGCTAAAAGTGAAACGAGTTCATCAGCGAATTGATCAATGACGAAGATGCGTTTAATTGCAGTACAACGTTGTCCAGAGTAACCAAAAGCACCACTAATAAGTTCGCTGACAATCCGTTCAGGGTTTGCCAAATCAAGGATAATCGCTGCATCTTTTCCACCAAGCTCATGAACTTGAGGAATCATCGCAGCTAAACTACTAATTTGACGACCGATACCAACACTTCCAGTAAATGAAATCATGTTAATTTCTTGATGTTTAACAATGTAATCACCAATAACTGAACCGCGTCCAGTGACTGTTTGGACAAGATTTTCAGGCATACCAGCCTCAATTAAGGCAGCAACAAGGGCAATTCCACTTAGAGCACCTTGTGTAGCTGGTTTGAATACGACACTATTCCCCATCATTAAAGCAGGAGCGATTTTCGCAGCAGCCAAGTTAACCGGATAGTTAAATGGTGAAATTGCGAGGACGACACCAAGTGGAACAAAGTGAGAGAAAGCAATTTTATTGTGACTTCCGCCAGGGAATTGATCTCCACGATACGCTTCACCGTTCATGCGTAATGCATCGTCAGCGACATAATCAATTAAATCAGCAGTACGAAGAACTTCTTTTAGGCTATCGGCATATGCCTTTGAAATTTCTTGAGACATTAATAATGCGATATCAGTAGAGTCACGGCGTAAAATCGCTGACCAACGTTTAAGTAATTGACTACGTGTTTCAAGTGTTGTTTGTGACCAATCTTGCCAAACTGAAGCAGCTGTCGTCATGATTGAATCAATTTGTACAGTTGAAAGCGCAGTGATTTTCCCAAGCTCAACCCCTGTAGCTGGTGCAAATAATGTAATAAAGTCTTGTGTATTCATAGTAGTTTCCTCCTCAGTTGAAGCATCAAAGATGTTCTATAGTTTATATTATAGCCGAACTAAATTTAAAAATGCAGAAAAGACACCGAAATCAGTGATTTCTAATTGATAGCGTTTTCTTAATTACTTTGATATTAAAAGTAATTGAAGACAAAAAAACAGTACCCAAAGGTACTGGTGTGATATGCTTACGCGAATGGCGTAGCTTGAACTTTGATTGCTTCAGTTGGACAACCATCTGCTGCATCTTCAAGATCAAGGTGTAATGTTTCAGCGATTTCAACTGTTCCTGTGTTACCATCAAGAATGTTTTCTGCTAGTCCGTCACCATCGTAATCGAAGATATCTGGTGCAGCTGCGCTACACGCACCACATGAGATACAAGCGTCTTTGTCTACTAATGTATATTTAGCCATAAAAATTTCCTCCTCTATTTCCAATTGATTCTTTAGTATTATAGCTTTAACATCATATGAATTTCAATGATTTTGCGTAAAATTAAAAAAAAATTATGGTATAATATAGAAAAAAAGCAAGTTAAGGGGATAATAACCATGGAATATACATCACGTGTACAGAGACGAAAGCAATTACAGCAGCTTGAATCTAAAAGTGGAGTTGAAGAATTAATCGATTTAGAAATAACAAAAGAAATGCCGATCACTATCCAAATTGATGCAGAACAGTCAAAAGAGGTGACACGACAAGCGAATCGACAACAAAAACAAATTAATGAGCTCGTAGAAGAAATTCATCCATTAACAGTTGAATCACCAATTGATGACACGAATTTAGAAATTTTAAAAAAAGTAACCATTATTGGTCAACCGCAAACGTTAGCCGATGATGTTGAATACAAACAAGCAGTAACAAAATTCTCGGAAGCAACACAGCAATTAAGTGTGCTTATCGGTGATTTGCAAAAAAATAAACGAAAAAAATTGACTCTCTCAAAAGTAGGAAAAACAGATGAAGAGTTACCACGGAATATGTTTGACCTTGAATTAGCACAAACCCAGGAAATGCCGATGTTATCTCAATTTCATTCAAAGGTAAATGGGGAACAAGTTGAAACACAAGCACTCCAAGAGGAATTGAAAGTAGGAATAGGACAAGAACACACCCAACCAATTGAAGAAATACAGGGTGCACAAAATCAAAAAAAATTAGAAAACTTGGCAGAAAGCGAAGAAATAACAAAAGAATTAACTTTTAATTATAAAAACATAGAAGAATTGCCAAAAGAAGAGCCAGAAGGGCCAGAAAATTCACCAGAATTAGAGAAACAAATTGCTAAAGATCGCTTCATCAATAAGCTTTTAATTGCAACGCTGATTTTTTTAAGTGTTGCGGTTATTATTACATTAGGAATTGGATTATCTATTATTTTTTTAAACCAGAATAGTCTGTAATCAGTAAATGAGTTATTGAGGATGATGACTATCGCAAATATGAAATCTGATGTATAATAAAAGACGTGGACAATTTTGACTTGCCACGTCTTTTGAGTTTTTAAAAGCGAAAATGATGGGGTTTAGAAAGGAAGTTTAAAAAATGAGCAAAGAATTAATTGTTGCAATTGATGGTCCAGCAGCGTCTGGAAAAGGGACGCTTGCAAAAGAGCTCGCAGAATACTTTGGTTATATCTATGTTGATACAGGTTCAATGTACCGTGTGGTAACATATAAGGCACTCCAACAAAAACTTGATATTAATAATGAGTTGGAACTTATGGCAATGTTAGCAACAACAAAACTGACAATTACACCTGATCACAAAACCTTACTTGATGGTATGGATGTGAGTACAGTTATTCGTGAAAATACTGTAAGTGAAAATGTTTCGTATGTGGCAGTGCACCCACTTGTTCGCGAAAAATTAGTTGATTTACAACGAAAAATTGCGAGTAAAGGTGGAGCAGTATTAGACGGACGCGACATTGGAACGGTCGTTTTACCGAATGCGGATGTGAAAATTTATTTGACAGCAAGCGTTGACGCTCGTGCAATGAGACGTCACCTTGATAATCAACAACGAGGCATTGACGGCACATTTGAGCAAGTCCGCGATAATTTAGCTTTACGTGATCAAATTGATTCAAATCGTGAGGTTGCACCATTAAAGCAAGCAGATGATGCAATTTTACTTGACTCAACACAGTTAACAATTCCGCAAACATACGCTGCGGCAATTGCAATTATTGAACAAGCAAAGCAAACAAAAACCGTATAACGGAAAAATAAAGGAGAAATTACATATGGCTTTACCAGTAGTAGCAGTCGTTGGTCGCCCAAACGTTGGGAAATCAACACTTTTTAATCGAATCGTAGGTGAACGTATTTCAATCGTTGAAGATGTTCCCGGAGTAACACGTGACCGTATTTATTCAAAAGCAGAATGGTTAACAAAAGAATTTTATTTAATTGATACAGGTGGAATCGAAATGGCTGATACGCCATTCATGACACAAATTCGTGCCCAAGCGGAAATCGCGATGGACGAAGCAGATGTTATCGTATTTGTTGTCAATGGTCGTGAAGGAATTACGAGTGATGATGAAGCAATTGCGAACATTTTATACCGTAGTGATAAACCAATCATTTTAGCAGTCAACCAAATCGATGATATTAACATCAAAGATAATATTTATGACTTCTATACACTAGGATTTGGTGAGCCATTGGCTACTTCAAGTATCCACGGGATTGGAGTCGGAGATGTACTTGATGCTGTCATCCATGCCTTCCCTGACAAAAAAGGTCAAGAATATGATGCAGATACAATTTGTTTCTCACTAATTGGTCGTCCAAATGTAGGTAAATCAACTTTAACGAACTCAATCTTAGGTGAAGATCGTGTTATCGTGAGTGAAATCGCCGGAACAACACGCGATGCAATCGATACGCCGTTTACAAAAGATGAACAAAAATATGTTATCATTGACACAGCTGGGATTCGTAAACGCGGAAAAGTATACGAAAACATTGAAAAATATAGTGTATTACGTGCCTTATCAGCAATCGAACGTAGTAATGTTGTATTAGTTTTAATC
>JBOFSL010000223.1:0-2706 GCA_051651525.1 Culicoidibacterales bacterium
GTGATGCTGAAACAATTTTGGCCGCGGGAATGCAGATGTATGCTGAAATGTCCCCAGAAACAGCCGAATTTTTTGAATTTATGCAAACACATGGGTTGTTAGATGTCTTAACGAAACCAGGTAAAAGTGGGGGCGGGTACTGCACATTTTTAGCCGACTTCCAAGCACCTTTTATTTTCGCTAATTTTAACGGTACGGCCCATGATATCGATGTTTTGACGCATGAAGCCGGACATGCCTTCCAAGTGTACCAATCGCGCACGATTCCTTTTCCAGAATTAAGTTTTCCAACGTATGAAAGTTGTGAAATTCACTCAATGTCAATGGAGTTTTTCGCTTGGCCATGGATGGAACAATTTTTTGCGGAAGCAACAAAAAAATATTACTTCAGTCATTTAGCTGGAGCACTTAGTTTTATCCCGTATGGCGTGAGTGTGGATGAATTCCAACATTATGTGTACGAAAATCCGCAAGCAACGCCAGCACAACGCAAAGCACAGTGGCGTACGATTGAACACAAATATTTGCCAGAAAAAGATTATAGTGAATCACCATTTTTGGAACAAGGGACATGGTGGTATCAACAAGCACATATTTTCAATTCGCCATTTTATTACATTGACTATACGTTAGCCCAAGTTTGCGCGTTCCAATTTTGGGTGAAAATGCAAGAAAATCGAGAACAAGCTTTCCAAGATTATGTCCATTTATGTGGATTAGGTGGGACACTCGCCTTTACTGGTTTAGTTGCTGAGGCCAACTTACAGTCACCATTTACACCAGGGGTGTTAGAACCTGTCATTACACAGATTATGGCATATTTAAATGAAATAGACGATCAAATATTATAGCGAAAAGCAGCAATTCCAAAATTGGGAAGGCTGCTTTTTTATTTGTCAGGCATAAAAAAATAAATTTTTGCGATTGTACAACCAAAATCAGTATTCTTGAGAATATTATTAGTGAAAGGAGGAATTTGTATGCAACAATTATTGAAAAAATGTTTAGCGCTCGGTGCAGAAGTTGCCAGTCGTGATTTGCACTTTATTCCAGAAACTGATGGTGTTGTGGTTATGCGTCGATTAGTTGATAACCGAATGGAATCCTTATTTTTGTTGGAGCATGAGCGTTTTGAACAGTTGAGTCGCTATTTGAAGTTCCAAACGAAATTACAACTCGGTGTTCGGTTACTGCAATGTGGTCAATTTCATTATGAACATGAAACACTGGCGTATGATTTGCGGTGCTCGTTTGTACCGACGCCACGGGGTGAAAGTATTGTGATGCGGATTTTAGACCAAAGTGCCGTGCGAACGGTGGAACAATTAACCCCGATTAAAAGTGATCAGCGTGTACTCAGGGGACTTGGAACAGTTGAGCAAGGTCTCATTATTTTCAGTGGACCAACGGGTGTTGGGAAAACGACGACGTTGTACGCGTTAATTGAGAGGTGTAAAGATCAAGGGAAAAGTATCATTTCCTTAGAAGATCCGGTTGAACGACAATTATATGGGGTTACGCAAGTGCAAGTGCAAGAACAAGGTGGTTTGACGTATGAAGCGGCATTACAAATGGCGTTGCGGCATGATCCTGACGTCATTGTAATTGGTGAAATCCGGAGTGAGCATGTGATGCAAATGGCAAAGCGAGCCGCCTTTACAGGGCACTTAGTGATTGCAACGGTTCATAGTGGCAGTGTCCAGCAATGCTTTGCGCGATTGCAAGATTTAGGAATGAAACAGCACGAATTGCGTGAGACTTTGCAATTTATTAGTAGCCAACAACTTGTCTGTGTGAACCAACACTTATACGGAATTTATGAATATTTGACGCAAGCCCAACTTGAGTCGTGGTTTGCTGATGAGGAGGTTGAGTATGTTCGCTTGGTACAAAAACAGCAAGCAGTTTACACGCAAACACATCACGTATGAATTAGAACAATTGTTTATTTTACGCCAAGGGTTTGAGCAAGGGTATGCGTTTCGAGAAAGTTTGCAATGTATGGCGGCTTTTTGTCCGCTAGGTGACTCGTGGCAAGTAGTTCGCGCGCAAATTACGGCCGGTGAACCAATTCAAGTAATTTTTGCGAGTTTGCAATTTCGTCAAAAAACAATTCGATGGCTCTGCGGGAGTGGTGAGTGGCAAGATTTAGCCCAAGCAACGGAAAAAACGATTCAACTTTTAACGTGGGAACTGCAAGTTCGCGCGCAACTTCAAAAAACTTTCGCGTACCCACTCATCATGCTGTCAATCTTGTTAGTGTTTGGGAGTGGGTTTAACTTATTTATCCTGCCCCAACTTGAATTTTTACAATTAGCGGGGACAGTTTGGTTATTTCTCTTACCTGAACTATTTACGACTGTGCTTTTGATACTCGGAATTATCGGGGTTGGTAGCTGGTGGTTCTGGAAACGGAGTCATTTTCAACAGCGACTGCAAATTTGGCGAATTGTTCAACGCGTGCGGTGCGTTCAACTTTGGGGGTGTTTACGCTTAGCGTTACATTGCCAACTTGGTTTAGGCCAAGGTCAACCATTAGCAACCGTTTTTGCTGTTGAGGAGAGTACACATTTTTTTGGTCAGACGTTAGGAAAGATGTGGCATCGATTAAACGAAGGCGAATTAATGAGTACCGTTTTTCGTGAGTTTGGTTACGCCGATCCAACGTGGCTCAGTTTTTTTCAGTGGCAACCAACAAATCAACAA
>JBOFSL010000224.1:0-2515 GCA_051651525.1 Culicoidibacterales bacterium
CGCACTGACATGGACATTTTTCAATTGTGGTAAATCTTTTTCTAGCGCCGTTAATTCATGGTAATGAGTTGAAAATAAAGTTTTCGCGCCAACTTCATTATGAATATACTCTAAAATTGATTGTGCAATTGCCATTCCATCGTATGTAGACGTTCCCCGGCCAATTTCATCTAATAAAATTAAACTATTTTCCGTCGCTTGCTGTAATGCATTATTAACTTCCATCATTTCAACCATAAATGTACTTTGGCCACTGAATAAATCATCACTTGCACCAATTCGTGTGAAAATCCGATCAAAGATTGGCAATTCAGCTGTCGTTGCTGGTACGAAACAACCAACTTGGGCTAAAATTGCAATCATCGCAACTTGGCGCATATACGTTGATTTCCCCGCCATATTCGGTCCAGTAATCAATAGAATTTGACTATCTGCTCCCATTTGGGCATCATTTTCCACATACGCATGCGTTCCAATGACTTGTTCAACGACAGGGTGGCGACCATCAATAATTTGTAAACTTTGATCCGTACTAAATATTGGTCTTACGTAACCAAACGCTTCACTTACCGTCGCGAATGCTTGATACACATCAATTGTCGCCACCATCGTTGCTAATTGCTGTAACCGTTGCATTTCACTTTGAAGTTGTTCACGTAACTCAATAAATAAACGGTATTCTAATTGCACAATTTTCTCTTCTGCTTGTAAAATCGTTGCTTCCATTTCTTTTAATTCTGGCGTAATATAGCGTTCGGCATTTGCCAACGTCTGCTTGCGTTCATAATGACTATCTTCCGGTATTTGACCGATATTCGATTTCGTCACTTCTAAATAATACCCAAAAATGCGGTTATAACCAATTTTCAAGTTTTTGATTCCTGTCGCTTCACGTTCGCGTTGCTCTAATTGCGCTAACCACGTTTTTCCATTACGACGAGCATCACGATAGCGGTCCAACGCTTCATCGTAGCCATCAGCAATAATATCGCCGTCTTTAATTGATAACCCTGGATTTACTTGAATCGCACGTTCAAGTAAATTACACAGCGTAGGACAAGCATCTAATTGACTTTGTAATTGCTCAGCTAACTCACTTGGGAGTTGGCCGACAACTTGATGAATCGCTGGAATTTGCTGTAATGAACGCCGCAATTGGGCTAAATCACGAGCATTGGCACTCCCATACGCAATCCGGCCAACTAAGCGTTCTAAATCATAAACATTTTTTAACACTTCTTTTAATTCAGCACGAATAAATAAATCGGCTTTAAATCCTTCAACCATATCAAGTCGTGCTTGAATCGCTTGCGCTGAAACGAGTGGACGTTCTAACCATGCGCGTAATAACCGTGCACCCATTGCTGTATGCGTCTTATCAAGTAACCATAACAATGATCCTTGTTTACTATTATTACGTAACGTTTGCGTTAACTCTAAATTGCGCTTCGAATAAATATCCATTTGTACATATTGTGATGACTCAACAAATTGGACAGATTGGAAATGTTCAAGCGAACGTTTTTGTGTCTGCATAATGTATGCCCATAACCGCATTAGTGCTGGTAATGCCTGTGATTGTGTTAAGTCACTCACTAATCGACTTGGTACGGTCGCGCTCTCATCAAATACCGAAACAGTAATACGGTAGTTTGTTTGCAATGCTTCGTACAATTTCGTAGGGAACTGTGCCGAAATAACGAGTTCTTTGACATCTAAACTTAAAATTTCACTTGCTAAACTCACGGCAGTTGCACTCACAAGTGAGGCATAGATTTTACCAGTTGAAATATCGGTATAGGCTAATGCAAACTGGTTCCCAACTTGTTCAACTGCCAGCAAATAATTGCTCGTCTCATCTCGTAAACTTTCTTGATTCATTACGGTTCCTGGCGTTATCACTTGGACAACATCACGTTTAACGAGTTTTTTCCCAACACCAGCTTCTTCGACTTGCTCACAAATCGCAACTTTATAGCCTTTTTCAATTAACTTTTCAATGTAGCCATTCGCCGCATGATGTGGTACACCACACATTGGGATTTTTTCACTCGCCCCAGCTTCACGACCAGTTAACGCGATTTCTAGTTCTTGACTCGCTAATAACGCGTCATCAAAAAATAGTTCATAAAAATCACCTAAACGGAAAAATACAAACGCATCTTGGTATTTAGCTTTGATTGTTAAATATTGTTGCATCATTGGGGTATAGATACTTGTATCTTTTGGAATTATTGACATGTTTTTTCCTCCTGAACACCATTTCCTCAAAAAATACCTACTACTTCGTAAATATTTGGATAAAAATTGGTTATTCTTCATTGTTTTTATTGTAACATGTTTTTATTATTCAAAAAAGTGATAGAATAAGGCAAATAGTGATTCAGAGGGGGGAGCATGATGAAGAAAGACTTGACGATTTGGGATGTCATTTTCCGTCGTCCAAAATTATATGCCGTGACGACCAAAGACCGTGCTGATTGGCTTGATCTGTTTTATGATCTCCTCTTTGTCG
>JBOFSL010000225.1:0-1144 GCA_051651525.1 Culicoidibacterales bacterium
CAAGTCTTGGTAGTAATGCATCTCCCGTTGCATCAACAACCATTTTAGGAGAGATTTTAAGTTTTTGATTGAAACTTTGAGCATAAACTGCTGTCACACGCGCATCATTCCATGCCAAGTCATAGACTGTTGTTTGATACAGAATTCGTACACCTGCACGTAAACATTGTTGTTCTGCTGTCTGCATGGCAACTTCTGGACTAAACCACACGGTTGTTTGACCAGATTGTCTTAATGAGACTTCACTCGTAGACTCCATTGCTTCCACGAATTCTGCATGTTGCTTCCCAACTTGTACATGCGTTGGCATCATCGGTGTCACAAGTGCATTTGCCATCGTTCCAGTTAAAGAAAGTTGACTTTCGACCAAAATTACATCTAATCCTTGTTGACTCGCTGTTACAGCTGCCGTCACACCAGCTGTTCCACCTCCAACAACAATGACATCACACGTTAATTCAAATTTTTGCTTCATCTGCTTTTCCTCCTCAAAATCCTTCAATCACACGCTTGTTGATCTCGTTAAACATGACTGTATCAGGTTTAACCAAAGCAAAAGCAAGGGTTGGAATCGCTTATTCACGATTCCGTAATGCTTCTAATGTTTCTTGATGTTTTTCTAAATAATGTTGACTATTTGTTGCAAGTAATTGTTTATATAATGTATCAATTAAGAAGAATTGGGCGACTTGCGATGACATAAACATCGTGTTTTCTAAATCATCTTTTATTGGCGTATAGAAATTCAAGTCAGCAATCATTGTCGCCAATGATCCTTGCGAATTCGTGACAACTACGAGATACGCACCTTGTCGTTTGGCTAATTCAATCGCATAATTTAGCTCGCGCGTCTGCCCAGTGTGGGTAAAAGCGATAATTACTTGATTTTGTTGAGCCAATGAAGCATCAATGACCATCGCATGGCTATCAATACTTGCTGTTGTCTCAAAACCAATTCTTTTTAATTTTGTTGCCAATTCTTGAGCAATCAGTCCTGAACTCCCTAAACCATACACCGAAATTTTTTTCGCAATCTTGATTTGTGTAATAAAGTGATCAATCGTTTTTTGGTTTAAGTTTAAAACACTCCGGCGAAGAAATGTAATATAATCATCACATAACTCCGCTTCAACGCATGGTTGTT
>JBOFSL010000226.1:0-16416 GCA_051651525.1 Culicoidibacterales bacterium
TATTTCTGTAATTCATTCATTCGCAAATCTACCTTTCGCATAAGGACCTCCTATGGTATTTCCATAGAGACCATGTTATCTGGTTATTTAGACAAAATCAAATTCCTTATACTAAGACAATATCATCTTTGAATCATATAGCAGAGATTTTATTTTCTAATGTGTTTGACAGTCGAAAAAATATCTGGTATAGTAATGCTTAATAATAAAATAATAACTTCTTATCAAGAGAGGCGGAGGGAATGGCCCTACGATGCCCGGCAACCAGTTCAGTGAACAATGGTGCTAAATCCACAGCTTACATAGTGTGTAAGACTGAAAGATGAGATCGCAGGAATTTTCGGCAACGACTTGAACAGCTTTCTCAAAAGGAAGGCTGTTTTTTTATTACAATAACTATTGAGTCAAAGGAGTATTATATGATTACATTTGAAAATATTTCAAAACAATATGTAAAAGATGCACAAACGATTACGGCAGTGAGTGATGTAAACTTAACAATTAAAGCCGGGGAAATTTTTGGAATTATTGGTTATAGTGGAGCTGGAAAGAGTACATTATTGCGAATGATTAATGGTTTAGAACTGCCAACTCAGGGAAGTGTTGTTGTAGATGGTGCAGCATTGCAAACATTATCAGCAAATGAATTACGAGCACAGCGGCAAAAAATCGGGATGATTTTCCAACACTTTAATTTATTGTGGTCGCGAACAGTTGCAGAAAATATTGCGCTAGCACTAGAAGTAGCAAAAACACCAAAAGCCGAAATTGCGACACGCGTAGCCGAACTAATCACATTAGTTGGTCTTGATGGACGTGCAGATAACTATCCATCACAATTATCAGGTGGACAAAAACAGCGAGTTGGGATTGCGCGGGCATTAGCGAATAACCCGCAAATTTTACTGGCAGATGAAGCAACAAGCGCATTAGATCCAGAAACGACAGAAGCAATTTTAGCGTTATTAACGGATATTAATCAGAAGCTTGGGATTACGATTGTCTTTATTACTCATGAAATGCAAGTTGTCAAAAATTTAGCACATCGCGTAGCCGTTATGGAAGCTGGACGTGTTGTAGAACTTGGCGATGTCTTAACAATTTTCCAAAATCCACAACAAGCAATTACGAAACGATTTGTTGGTGAAGCGACAACGGAGTCAGATTACGAATTAACGTTAGATGAACTGGCGCATAAATATCCGCAAGGACAATTATGGACACTCCATTTTATCAAAGGTGATGTTGAGAAACCAATTTTAGCAACAGCAATGAAACAATTCGATGTTGAATTTTCAATTATTCAAGGTTCAATTGCGAAAACAAAAGAAGGTTCGGTTGGGCAATTAACAGTGTTAGTTCAAGCGGATGAAATTAAAAAATTATCAGCAGTCAAAGCATATATTGAGCAACAAGCTGTTACAGTTCAGGAGGTTAATCACTAATGTGGGGGAATATACAATTCGATAAATTAATTTTAGCGTTCGGTGAAACGCTCTATATGACAGCATTAGCCGGAGTCGCGTGTTTTATTCTTGGTTTAGCTTTAGGGTTATGTTTATATGTAACCGATAAAGATGGACTATATGAAAATAAATGGTTAAATGCATTGTTAACGACGGTAGTAAATTTATTCCGTGCAGTTCCATTTATCATCTTAATTATTTTACTTTTACCAGTCACAAAATTTGTAGTTGGAACGATTTTAGGTGCAAATGCCGCATTGCCGGCATTGATTATTGGAATGGCACCATTTTATGCTCGTTTAGTACAAGTTGCTTTACGTGAAGTTGATGCCGGTGTAATTGAAGCTGCTAAGGCAATGGGTGCAAGTAATTGGGACATTATTTTCAAAGTTCTTATTCCTGAAAGCAAGCCAGCTTGGCTTGGAGGGTTAACGTCAACGATTGTCAGCTTAGTTGGGTTTACGGCAATGGCGGGAGTAATCGGTGCAGGTGGACTTGGAAACTTAGCCTATCTTGATGGATTCCAACGTGGATTTGAAGATGTGACAATTGTGGCTACGGCCTTAATTTTAGTGCTTGTTTTTAGTTTCCAATGGCTTGGTGAGACAGTGATTGCGAGTGTCGATAAACGTAGTAATACAACTAAACAGCCAAATCGAGTTAAAAAATGCTTAGCAATTACACTTGCAGGGACCTTAACGATTGGCACAATTGCGACATTTGGATATCAGTTAAAGCCAGTGTCATTAGAAACGTTAACAGTTGGAGCGACAACAGTGCCGCATGCGGAAATTTTAACAGCAATCAAGCCACTCTTAGCTGATAAAGGAATTGATTTGAAAATTGTTGAATTCCAAGACTATGTTTTACCAAACAAAGCATTAGCAGAAAATGAACTTGATGCCAACTATTTCCAACATGAACCATATTTAGCAAAAGAAATTTCGGAAAAAGGTTATGACTTAGTATCTGTTTCAAAAGTTCATATTGAACCAATGGGGGCATATTCACAGCGTTATAGTGATTTAACTGATTTACCACAAAATGCAACGGTACTGATGAGTAACTCAATTTCAGATCAATCACGAATTTTAGCATTACTTGCACAAGCGGAATTAATTACTTTAGCGGCGGGTGTTGATGCAACGACAGCAACATTTACTGATATTGTGAGTAATCCGAAAAACTTACAATTTAAATATGATATTGAAGCGAAGTTATTACCAACTGTTTATAAAAATGATGAAGCAGACGTCATTTTCATCAATACGAATTATGCACTTGAAGCAGGCTTAAACCCTGAAGCAGATTCATTATTGCTTGAAGGTGGTGAATCACCATATGCCAATATTTTAGTTACGCGGACAGATAATCAAGCTGAAGCGAAAATTACGGCTTTAATTGACGCACTTCACTCACAAACAGCGATTGAATTTATTGAAACGCAGTATAATGGTGCAGTATTAGCGGTTGAATAATCGGTGGCAGGGACGAAAGTTCCTGTTTTTTTTAATTTTTTGTTTGAAAATCGATCATTTTTTCAGCAGTTTGATAAAGGCACATGATACAATACTAGTAATAATAAAAAGAAAGTAGGAAAAAATGATGATAATACTTGGGGAAAATCACTATGAATTAATTGAAAATTTTCGTGATGCATTTAATGAAGAGCAAATACTCGCGAAATATTGTGATGTCCTAGATAAATACGATTACATTACTGGAGATATTATCGAGGGATATTTACGTTTAAAAGGGTTCTATGACAATGATAATCCGAAAGCACGTGAGTTTAACCAAATCAATTTTTTAGAAACATACTTAGTTGATCAATGTCAATTTGGTTGTGCCCATTTTGTCTTGAAAAAGGTAAAAGGAGAACAGAATAATGTATAAAGGTTATTTATTTGATTTAGATGGAACAATGTATCAAGGAAATACGATTATTCAAAGTGCAGTTGAGTTTGTCAATTGGTTACATGAATCGAATATTCCTTATTTATTTGTCACAAATAATTCAACAAAAACAGCAAAACAAGTAGCTGAAAAACTTACGTTAATCGGCTGTACACATGTTGAGGCCAACCACGTTGTGACGAGTTCAGATGTTGCGGCAGCAACAATTTCTCGGGAATTTCCAAAGGCACCAACGTTGATGATTGGTGAAAATGGTTTGTTACGTGCACTTGAAGCAGAGGATGTTGTGGTGACGACGAGTGAAACAGAAGCTGAAGTCGTTGTCGTCGGTTTAGACACAGATATTACATATGAAAAATTAGCGAAGGCGACACTTGCAATTCAACGTGGAGCAACGTTTATTGCGACGAACCCTGATACGAATATTCCGAGTGAGCGCGGGCTATTACCAGGAGCAGGAGCATTAATTCAACTATTAATTACAGCAACTAATGTTCAACCAAGAGTAATGGGAAAACCAGAACCAGCGATTATTAATGCTGCTGTGGAACGACTTGGTTTGGCTCAGGATGAAGTTGTTATGGTTGGTGACAATTATCAAACCGATATTTTATCTGGAATTCACGCAAATATTGCTACTATCTGGGTTGATACAGGAATCCATCGTCGTGAATATATTGAAGCACAAGATAAACAGCCAACACAACTGATGAGTGATTTAGCTGTTTGGCAAAAGCAGTTACAAGCAGGTATGTAATTGATGATTGTTATAATTGATAATTACGATTCGTTCACGTATAATCTTGTTGATTATTTGCAACAACTTGGAGCAGAAGTTGAAGTATTTCGCCATGACCATGTCGAGTTACAAATGATTGAAAGCTTGAAGCCTTCACTCATTGTATTATCACCAGGACCGAAGGCACCAGATCAGGCGGGAATTTGCTTGGCAGTTGTGGAAACTTTTGCACAAACGATTCCAATTCTTGGAGTCTGTCTCGGTCATCAAACGATTGCTCAAGCTTTTGGTGCGAAAATTGTTCGTGCACCACAGCCAGTCCATGGCAAAGTGAATCGAATTGATCACGAGGGGATTGGCATGTTTACGAATTTACCCAAGCCATTGAAAGTGGCACGATATCATTCATTAGTCGTTGAAGCAGCAACATTACCAACGAGTTTTCAAATTTTAGCGACCACAATTGATGGATTAATTATGGCATTTGAGCATCAAACCTATCCATTACAAGCAGTACAATTTCATCCTGAATCAGTTGCGACTGAATCGGGTCTGGAATTATTGGCGCAAGCATATCAAAAAGCGAAACTTTGGAAGGAGGGGTATCCATGGTCATCACTGAACGCGCAACTCGCCAAATCAAACCTGAACAACTAATTCAGTTATTGACGCAATTGGCTTTTCCTGTTTGGTTAGATAGTGCGAAAAGTGATCCGAGTAATCGGTATTCATTTTTAGCGGCACAACCATTACTGTATATCCAACAGCACAAGGATGAACTCCGGATTCACCATGAAGATGGACGAATTGAAACGAGTGAACAAAAACCACTAGGCGTATTTGCACAATACGAACAACAGTATGCCCGAACATACGAGCAAACTTTTCCATTCCATAGTGGTTGGCTCGGGTTTTTTAGTTATGATTTTCATCACGAATTAGAAAAAATCCCCCAAACAACGAACGATGAATTCGATACGCCAGGCATGGGTATGGGACTGTATGATGGTGTTTTTGTTTATGACCATCACGAGCAGTGTTTATCGATCACAGCGCTTGGACTCGGTGAAAATACTGCTCAGCAGCAGGTGAACTTGTGGCAAGAGCGGTTAGCAACATTTAAATTTCAACCAGTAGTGGTTCAGCACGATCCACAATCAACACCAATAGGTGATGATGTGAGTGTGCAAAGTTATCAAGCAGCCTTTAAAAAATTAAAAAATTATATTGCGAGTGGTGATTTATACCAAATGAATTTGACACACCAACTCAAAATGCCACTTGATGAAACGCCGCTCGAATTATACTTACGCTTACGCGAATTAAATCCAGCACCATTTGCAGCCTATCTTCAGTTTGATGAGTTGGCTTTTGCTTGTAGCTCACCAGAGCGATTTTTACAAGTGAAGGAGCAAACAATTACGACGCGACCGATAAAGGGAACACGTAAGCGGGGGCAAGATGCGCAAAGTGATGCAGTGTTGAAACAAGAACTGTGGGAGAGTGAAAAAGATCGAGCAGAGTTATTGATGATTATTGACTTGCAACGGAATGATTTAGCGAAAATTGCACAGCCAGGGACAGTACATGTTCCTGAATTATATACGGTTGAAACGTACCCAACGGTATTTCATCTAGTATCAACGATTCAAGCAAAGTTAGCCGAGCAAGTTACCCCAGCCCAAATTATTGCCGCGACTTTTCCTGGGGGTTCAATAACAGGTGCCCCAAAAATTCGGGCGATGGAAGTTATTGATGAACTCGAAGTGAGCCGACGTGGAATTTATACGGGGAGTATTGGTTATATTGATTGTAATCGGAATTGCGATTTTAATATTGTCATCCGTACGATAGTATGTCACAATCATCAGGCTTACTTTCATGTTGGTGGGGGGATTGTTTGGGATTCAACTGTCGAGTTTGAATATGAAGAAACATTCCAAAAAGCCGCAGCATTAATTGCAGCAATTAGGAAGCAAGCCGATGTTTTATCGCTATAATCAAAAAAACTGGCAAAAAATCGATGAATTGATTATTCAAGAACCAGCGGTTTTTACGACTTTTCGAGCAGATAGTCAAGATTTAATGGCCCATTTACAACGCTTAAACGAGCAGAGTAAAGGTTTGAGCACAATTAGTTTGAGCGAATTAAGACAAGCTCAAAAACTAGGCAATATGGCTGGAAATTGGATCATTAAAGTCATTGTTACACAATCAAATCAATGGTTTATGGCAAAACGTTTAAGAGAAAGCAAAATTGAACCGCTACATCTGGAAACTGTACTGAGTGTAGAGCGGAATGGCACTGCGAAAATTAAAGATTTCCATCGAAATGAATACTTGATCCAACTTCAAAAAAGTTATACACGTGGTTTTGATGATGCCCTTTATTATTTAGAAAGTGGTGCAATTTTAGAAACAACGATTGCTAATATTTTCTGGAGTGACGGTCAAAAATTATACATGCCAAGTACAGAATTACCGATTTTAGTGGGGACATTTCAACAGCATATCGTGATGCAGTTGCAACAACTTGGTTTTGAAATGATTCAAGGCCAATGGACTGTTGCTGAATTGAAAAAACAAGCAGTCCAAATGTGGCGATGTAACGCGGTTCATGGTTGCCAATTGATTGATAAACTCGATGATGATTGGCACGCAAAGCCAACAGCTTTGACAAACCAACTAACAAAAATTTTCAAAAAATAGGAGTGATCGATTATGGATACAAAAGCAATAGAAACAGCATTCAAAGAAATTTTAATCGCAATGGGTGAAGACCCAACCCGTGAAGGTTTACAAGATACACCAAAACGGGTTGCGAAAATGTACGCTGAAATTTATTCAGGATTAAATGAAGACCCAGCTGAAGTTTTAGCAATTGGTTTTGAAGAAGATCAACATGAAGAAGTCGTAATTGTCAAAGATATTCCGTTTTATTCAACTTGTGAGCATCACTTTGTCCCATTTTATGGAAAAGCCCATATTGCTTACTTACCGAGTAAACGTTTAACAGGTTTGAGTAAATTAGCTCGTGCTGTCGAAATTATTGCTCGTCGTCCACAATTACAAGAGCGAATTTCGCAGCAAGTAGCCGATGCGGTTGAAACAGCGTTATCACCAAGAGGCGTTTTTGTAGTTATTGAAGCGGAACACATGTGCATGACAATGCGTGGAATTAAAAAACCAGGTTCAAAAACAATTACAACAGTTGCCCGTGGTGTCTATCAAGATGATGCACAACTACGTCAAGAAGTGTTACAATTGATGAAATTTTAATTGATTGAGAGTACAAGCAATGCAAATAATGGGAATTTTAAATGTGACTCCAGATTCTTTTTCTGATGGTGGAGCGTATATTGATGTAACTCGAGCGGTAACCCAAGCAAAATATTTATTGGCTACGGGAGCAACGATTATTGATGTTGGTGGCGAAACAACAAGACCTGGAGCCGAACCGGTGAGTGTTGCAGTTGAATTGCAACGCGTCATACCAGTTATTCAAGCTGTTGCCAAATTGGGATGTGAAATTTCAATTGACACGTATAAAGCTGAAGTTGCCAAAGCAGCGATTCAGGCGGGAGCAACATATATTAACGATGTTTCTGGAGCGTTATATGACTCTGAAATGAAAGTTGTCGCGGCTACGATGGGTGTTCCAATTATTTTGATGCATAATCGTTTTGCACCTGGGCAAACGCCGCATGCACGACAAGTCGTAGAGTCATATACGGATGTCTATTCGGAAATAAAACAGCAGTTACAACTGAGTGTTGATCTTTGCTTGGAAGCTGGTGTGAAACCAAGTCAAATTATTCTTGATCCTGGAATTGGTTTTGCGAAAACAAGTGCCGATACCCAAATCATCCTCCCATTGTTAGACCGACTGAGAATTGAGCTAGGGTATCCATTCTTATTAGGTGTTTCAAGAAAACGATTTTTGGGCCCATATTTAAGTGAGGATAGCCAACAGCAACGTGATGTTGCAACAGCGATGCTGTCGGTTTATGCCAAACAAAGTGGTTGTAGCTATGTACGAGTTCATGATGTTGCAAGTACAAAAACAGCAATCGATATTTGGGATTTTGTGCAAGAAAAATAAGGAGAATTTGAAGATGAAAAAGCGAGATATAATTTTTTTAGAAGAGATGACTTTTTTGGGTTATCATGGCGTACTTGAATTTGAAGGTGAATTTGGTCAACCATTTATTGTCAGTGCACGATTAGAAACTTCAACTCGTGAAGCAGGATTGAGTGATGATTTAACCTATTCAACACATTATGGTGAAGTTTTTGAAACAATTCAAGATGTTGTTGAGAATGAGCGCTTCCAATTAATTGAAGCATTGGCTGAACAAATTGCTGCCCAAGTATTAGTGATTTATCCATTAATTGAAGCAGTAACAATTACGGTTCATAAACCACATGCCCCGATTAGTGGCAAGTTTAAGAGTGTTGGAGTGGAGATTTACCGTGAGCGTTAAGAGTTTTTTAGCATTAGGAAGTAACCTTGGAGATTCGAAAGGCTATTTACAAACGGCAATTCAGCGATTAAATACGGAAAAGCAACTCACAGTGATACAAGTATCGAGCGTGTATCGAACACCGCCATGGGGAAAATTAGATCAACCAGATTTTTATAATTGCGTGATTGAAATTGAGACCACGCTAACTGCTCATGAGTTACTCACCGTGTGCCAACAGATTGAACTAGAACTGCACAGACAACGTGACGAAGTTTGGGGACCAAGAACATTAGACATTGATATTGCCTGGTATGATAATCAAGCAATATGTACGGCTGATTTAATTGTGCCACATCCATACTTATATCAACGAGCATTTGTGTTAGTACCATTAGCAGAAATTGCGATTGAATTTGTGGGTGTGTTAACACGAGTTTCGGCTGAAGATATTCAAACGATTGAAAAATTAAATTGGGAATAAAAAAAGCGAACTCAGGAAAATTCTTGGGTTCGTTTTTTTAGTTATAAATCACACGCATCGCTATCAGTTAGTCCATTTTTGTAAAAATTATCACCATGGGCGTGAGCAATACTTGAAGCGGCAGCAGCAGCGACTGCACCAACAAGGTCGTCAAGGAAAGTATTACACTGAGTTTTTTCACCCTCTTTTGAATCAATGATTGCTAAAATTCTTGGTTTTACTTTATCAATATAGCCGAAGTTTGTGAACGCAATTGAACCGTAAATATTGGTAATACTTAAGGCTAAGATTTCATCAATACCGTAAAGTGGTTCATCACGAGCGACAATTGCTTGTAATGGTTCACTTAATTTTTGTTGCTCAGCTAAAATATCCAGTTCAATTCCTGTTAAAATTGCACTTTGGACTTCCCGTTTCCCGAGGACTTCCATCGTGTATTGAATGCAAGTTTCCAAAGAAAGATGTGCAATATACTGCTTTTGTAAAAAAAAGACAAGTTCAGCAATATCGTGAATTGTGACTCCACGATCTTTTAATAAATCAATCACGATATCTTTTGTATCAACACGGTTAAAACTCATTGGTATGCTCCTTTATTGTTGAGATTAGCTGTATTATAGCAAGAGTTGTCGTGAAAAACCACCAAAGAAACCAATAAAAAAACCAGCAATTCAAGCTGGTTTCTTATGTTTATTTTGTTTCAGAGTCATCTTCGTTGTTTAATTTTTTGATTTCTTCAGCGAGGTCAAAATAATATCGATCAAGTTCAGCAGCACGTTCGTGTTCGGTTACATCTTCAATACCAATGACTCCTGGAACTTCTTCGACAAGTGCTGTTTCAATTCCTTGATAAAGGGTAACATCAGAAACACCACAGCCAACACAGGCACCGAGTAAGCGGACTTGGACAATTCCATCATTGAAGCCAACGTATTCTACGTCACCACCATCACGTTGTAAATATGGGCGGAGTTGAGCGAGTACTTCGTTCACTTGTTGTTCAATTGTTTCAATATTTTCCATTGTGGACCTCCAGAATTTTAATTGTGCACTTATCATAACAAAAAAGATCGATTGTTGTCTATTGATATTCTCAGAAATTTTTGGCAAGAAAACCAATTCTGATTGAAGTGGTTCATGTACTTAGTTTTTCTTTTCAAACATTGAAGTTGAGTGTGCGTGTGCTTGAGTACTTTCAGGAAAGGCATATTTTTTGGCAGCAGCAACAGCAATTGGTGCTTCACCAAACCCGGTAATAATTAATTTATTGCGACCTGGATAAGTACAAATATCACCACAAGCAAAAATTCCTGGAATATTTGTTGCTTGGAATGAATCGACAGGAAGTTGATTTTTTTCAAGTTGTAAATCCCACTCACTAATTGGCCCTAGACTTGAAACAAAGCCAAAGTTGACAATGATATCATCAACTGGGATTGTGATCACTTCTTTTGAAGCGACATGAGTTAAGCTGACATGAGTAGCCGTCGTATTTTCAAGTTCAAGACTTGAAGGAATATATGGTGTATAGCATGTCACAGTTGATGCTTTTAGTTTGGCTACGCTATGTTCATGGGCGCGGAATTCATCACGACGATGAACGAGTGCGACACTTTTGGCAATCGGCTCAAGCATTAAAGCCCAATCGACTGCACTATCACCACCACCGAAAATAATGACATCACGATCAGCGAAAATGTGTAAATCACGGACAAAATAGTGAAGGTTATGAGCGAGTTCTTCACCCACTACCCCAAGTGGGCGTGGTTTAAATGCGCCATTTCCTGCTGTAATAATAATTGAACGACTTTGGTATGAGCCTAAGTTTGTCGTAATTTCAAACGAACCATCAGCTTGCTTTACGACGTGAGTCACTTGTTCTTTCAGCCGAATTGTTGTTGTCGCTTGAAAAGTATCAAGTTGTTTCGTCAGATTATCAATTAAATCTTGGGCTTTAATTTTTGGAAAGCCAGCAATATCATAAATGTATTTATCTGGATACAAAGCTGCAAGTTGGCCCCCCATGGCTTCTAATGTATCGAGTATTAAAACATTCATTTCACGCATCCCACCATAAAAAGCGGTGAAAATGCCAACCGGGCCTGCCCCGATTACGGTAATGTCATAAATCATTGTTGTAAATCCTCCTTTTTTTTGACTCAAATGAGTTTCTCTTTTAGTTTACTGGTTTTTGAACAGAAATCATATGAAAATGCATAGATTTTTTGAATAAATTCAACTGAATTTAGTAAGTTGTTGAAAAAAATGTTGTGAAAAGCTGATTTTTTCAAACAAAATTATTTTGTAAGGACGAATAGAAAACTCTATGCTATAATAATTAATGAGGTGTTATTTATGTTGAAACCAGGCATGATTGTAACCGGAAAAGTCGTGGCAATTAAGCCGTATGGAGCACTTGTTGAGTTAACAGGCGATCGCATGAGTATTCTCCATATTTCGAAAATTTCCGAAAAATTTGTACCAAATATTGAGGAGTATGTAAAAGTCGGTGAATGGATCCGTGCAGAAATTTTAACGAACAGTGATGAACGCGTTGAAGTTTCGATTAAAAATTTACGGAACTATCGAATGAACCAGCAAGATGCAGAGGCATTTGAACCGTTAGCACAACGTTTACCGACTTGGATTTCGCAAACACTCACTAAAATTCAGTAAACAAAAACCAATAAAACTAGGAGGAATTTTTTATGGCAATTCGTTTTGATTATTCATTTGTAAAAGATTATGTGGCTGACCACGAACTTGAGTATTTAGCTCCAGTCGTAGATGTTGTACACAACCAAATTCATGAACGCACAGGTGCAGGAAGTGATTTCTTAGGGTGGGTAGAATTACCGACAAACTATGATAAAGCTGAATTTGCGCGTATTCAAGCAGCAGCAAAAAAAATCCAATCAGATTCTGATATCTTATTAGTAATCGGAATTGGAGGTTCATACCTTGGAGCTCGTGCAGCGATTGAAATGTTAGGGCACTCATTCCATAACATCGTTGATAAAGAAACACGTAAAGCACCGCAAATCATTTTTGTTGGGCACCACATGTCATCAACATATGTTCATGAATTAATGGACGTTTTAAAAGACAAAGATTTCTCAATTAACGTGATTTCAAAATCAGGAACAACAACCGAACCAGCAATCGCATTCCGTATTTTCAAACAATTAATTGAACAAAAATATGGTGAAGCTGAAGCAGCGAAACGTATTTATGCAACAACAGATGCAAGTCGCGGAGCATTAAAAACATTAGCTGATACAAAAGGATATGAAACATTCGTTGTGCCAGATGATGTTGGGGGACGTTTCTCTGTATTAACAGCAGTAGGATTGTTACCAATTGCTGCAGCAAATATTAATATTGAAGCAATGATGGCGGGAGCAAAAGCAGGGCAAGATGCGTATGCGAATCCAAACTGGAAAGAAAATCCAGCATACCAATATGCAATGTTACGTTACGCTTTATACAATAAAGGGAAAACAACAGAAATTTTAGCGAACTATGAACCATCATTAGTATTCTTCGGTGAGTGGTGGAAGCAATTATTTGCTGAATCAGAAGGAAAAGATTTCAAAGGAATCTTCCCAACATCAGCAAACTTCTCAACTGACTTGCACTCAATTGGACAATACATCCAAGAAGGACGTCGTGACTTATTCGAAACAGTGATTAACGTTGAAAATGTTCGTCATGAAGTGTTAATCCCAACTGATGAGCAAGACTTAGATGGGTTAAACTTTATCGCTGGAAATCCAATTGACTTCGCAAACAAAAAAGCCTTTGAAGGAACGTTATTAGCACATAATGACGGACAAACGCCAAACTTGTTATTACATGTTGAACGTTTAGATGCATACAACTTTGGAGAAATGGTGTACTTCTTTGAAAAAGCCGTTGCAATGAGCGGATACCTATTAGGAATTAATCCATTTGATCAACCAGGTGTTGAAGCATATAAGAAAAACATGTTTGCACTACTTGGAAAACCAGGATTTGAAGACTTAAAAGCGGAATTAGAAGCACGTTTAGGAAAATAAATCACAAAAAACGACCGGAAGGTCGTTTTTTGTGTATTTCTACATATATATCTGAAGTTTGAATTTGAAATTAGTTAATAAATAATTGACAAACTTTGAATGTCATACTAAAATATACGTAAGATGAATTGAATAGTTGCGCGATAGCATAGAGGTTGCAAAGCGTCAAGAGTAAGACAGTAGAGGATGACATCCAGTGAAACTGTACGAAAGGGACGTTTGCCGAAGTTCACACCACCGTCAATGGGGTGAATTGGGTCGAAATCATAAGAGATTTCGGACTGTCTCTTTTTCACCGGACAGTGAGAAAGGGGCGAGCTACGTATCGTGATAGAGTCCACTAACGTACGTATGTCAACAACACATATTTACCAAGCAGTGATCCTATCTGCTTGGTTTTTTTATGTTCTTGATAACATAATTTAGTCCTTGAACTTTTTCGCCAACACAATCATCAAGAAAAAACGATTTATTGGAGGAAAAAATGATGGAATTATTACTTGCTTTATTACCACCAATTGTGATGTTGGTCCTAGTCTTTTTAACAAAACGAACGTTACTTTCACTTGGTGTTGGTGCCGTTGTCGCGGCGCTTATTTTAACGGGGTTCCAGCCAATCGAGGCTGTAAGTTTAATTGGAACAAACGTTATGAGTAACTTTATTGAAATAAGTGAAACAGGCTGGGCGATGTCATCGTCAGTCTACAATATGATGTTTATCGTCTTACTTGCGATTATGTCGATTTATATTAATATTAATGGTGGAGCGCATCAATTTGGTCGCTTTGCGGCTCGCCGAGTGAAAAGTCGTCGCAGTGCCCAAGCAGTCGCTTTGATTGTTGGATTATTAACATTTATTGATGATACATTCAGTACGCAAGTAACTGGACAAGTGGCGAAAAACTTAACAGATACGCATGGTGTCTCACGCGCGAAACTCGCGTACCTCGTTGATACAACTTCAGCACCAATGGCGGCAATTGTACCACTTTCAAGTTGGTTTGCCTATATCTTATCAGCATTGATTGCTGCTGGCTTAGCTGGTGCATCACTATTTACGATTGTTGAAATGGTGCCAATGTACTTTTATCCGTTAATTGCAGTAGTAATTGCTGGAATTACTGTCTTTTTCAATGTTGAATGGGGACCAATGCTTGATGCTCAAGTAACGGCAATGCAGCAAGATGATGAAACGAAAATGCCAGAAACGTATAATGTTGTTCATAATGAAAAGCAAACGATTTGGCACTTAATTACACCACTTGTTACGTTAGTGAGCATTACGTTTATCCTGTTTTTATTGTCAGGATATACGAGTCTAGTCGCTCAGCAATTACCGATCACACTCATTGATATGTTAGGTGAGGGTGCAATTGGTCAAGCGTTAGCAATTGCGTCAGCGATTAGTTTAGCAGTCACAGTTGTAATGGGCTTACCACAAAAACATAGTAAAGAACAGTGGCTAGCCGGACTACAAGTTGGTTTGAAAAATGGATTAGCAGTTGTCTTAATTCTTGTTTTCGCTTGGACAACATCAGGGCTGATTCGTGATTTAGAAGTTGGTCAACAATTAGCTGTTTTCTTGAATACAATTCAAATGCCAAGTTTATTTATTCCGATGATTTTGATGATGCTTAGTGGATTTATTGCATTTGCAACGGGTACAAGTTGGGGAACAATGGCAATTATGTTCCCTGTAGCAGTCGGATTAGCTTCAGGAAATGAATCATTAGCGATTATGTATGTTACCGCTGTATTATCAGGAGCAGTCTTTGGAGATCATAATTCAATTATTTCAGATACAACAATTCTCTCGAGTTCGGGAAGTGGCTGTCAAAATCAAGCACATTTCCAAACCCAATTACCATATGGTTTGATTGGTCTTGGAATTAGTGCAGCTGCCTATCTTGTACTTGGGATGACACAACAAGTGAGTCTTGCCTGGATTGTGGCGCTTATTGGTTTAGTTGGTTTCGCATTTGTTGCACAACGGGCGTCACAACGTGCCGGATTGAATCAAACAAACCCAGTGCAAACAAACACAACACCAGTGTACGAATAATTTTATAAAACGCTATTCGCAAGGATAGCGTTTTTTGTTAAGGTATGCTAGAATATGAAAGAGATTTGAAGAGAAGGAGTGTGATTAAACGTGATTGAAATTTATTTTACTGATGTAGAAGATAATAATAAACTTAAGCAAATTGATGAATTTAAAAAAGGGGCGTGGATTCATCTCGAAGCCCCAACACATGAAGAAATAGAGAGGATTTCACGAAAATTATCCATTCCTTTTGACTTCTTAAAAGATGCCCTTGATGAAGAAGAAGTTTCACGAATTGATCGCGAAGATGATGCGACGCTAATTATCGTAGATTATCCGTATGTTGAATATGATGAGCGCGATAAGATTCATGTGTATCAAACACGTCCAATTGGCATGGTGATTACCGAAGATTATGTTGTTACTGTCTGTGGGGAACATACTCCAATTATTGACTTTTTCACAACTAAAAGGGTTCGTGAATTTTATACATATAAACATACTCGCTTTGCGTTGCAATTTTTAAGTGTGATTTCGTCATTTTATATTCGGTACTTAATGCAAATTGACCGCTTAACAATTGAAATTGAAGAGCAATTACGGAATTCAATGCGGAATAAAGAAATTTATCGTTTAATGGCTTTAGAGAAAAGTTTAGTTTATTTTGCGACATCACTCCGGTCAGGTCAGATGATTTTACGGAAATTAACGAGTGGCTATTATGTGAAAATGTATACAGAGGATAAAGATTTACTTGATGATGTAATTATTGAAATTGCCCAAGCGATTGAAATGACCGAAGTGTACAGCAACATTTTAAGTAGTATGATGGATGCCTTTGGCTCAATTATTTCTAATAACTTGAACGTGGTGATGAAAAAATTAACATCAATCACAATTTTAATTTCCTTACCGACATTAATCACCGGTTTTTATGGGATGAATATTAATGGGCTACCGCTAGCGAATAGTGATATTGGGGTTGCGGTTGTCTCACTCGGGATGTTGATTTTAGTTGCAGTCTTAGCAATTATTTTCAAAAAAAATAATTTATTATAGGGCACTTCTAGAAACCTAGTCAAAATATAACTAAAAAAATGGGATTGAATTTGGTAGAATAAGGCATAAAAAATCCAGGAGGACGGCCTTATGAGAACAAAATTTGAAGAACACGACGTATTAGGAAAATTAACGATGCTAGGTGACCCGTTAGAAAAACTTGAAAAAGTTATTGATTGGGAAATC
>JBOFSL010000227.1:0-4041 GCA_051651525.1 Culicoidibacterales bacterium
CCAAACGACGATTATGATGAATGAGCAATCAGTTCAGATTGAATGGCAACTGATTTGTGAAGCCTTATTGCCAGAATCACGATGGTCGATGCTTGAGTTTTTGAATACGATTAATCAAGAGTTACATGCTTTTTCAATAATTTTGTCACTTGCTGATACTGATGATGAATTTTCAACCGTAACTTTTCGCTATGTAGAACCAAGTATTGCTGTCACTGATCCGGCCCAACTGTTATGTACCTATGAATTTATGGCGCGCTACGTCAGTGATATCCTTTATCCTGAAGTGTTAGCGATCGCTCAAACGCATGATGAGTAATACCATTGCGATTATCCGCGTAAAATTCGCCGAAAAAAACAAATGATACTGGTTTGGAACAACTATTATTTCACTATTGATTCGTCACGAGATGCTCACACATGTCTACCAAAAAGTCGTTGAAGCTGAGAAAAATTCGCTAATGCTGGAATGATTTGCTGTAAATTTGAACTTGAATATATAGAATTTCGTTAAACTATGGTATAATAAACTATACTCATTTTTTAATGAGGGTGAATATGTATCAAGTAACAAGCGAATAGGAGCACACCAACGAATTACCAATGATCAAAAAAAAGTGTTATTAGCAGAAGCGTTAGTTTTAGAAACACCAGTGGAATGGTATAAAATGTTAAAATCAATTCGGGCTTTTAAAACCGATTATTTACATTACATGACAACTGATCCAATTGATGCGGATAAAGAACTTGCGCGCGCAAGTACAGCTGACTATGATTTATGTGCTGCATTATTAATGATGTTATTACGTGAAGAACAATATACGGCTGGAGCATTCCAAGACCGTCGTGATTCAGGTGAAATTACAACAATTATTGAACGCATGATTAGCTTTTTAGATTAATACATATGTAAAAGCACAACTCCGTTTGGAATTGTGCTTTTTTTTGTCAATTTTGTTCGCGAAAACTCAGTGTATGTCCTGAAGTTTAAGTAGAATTTAAGGCCAAAGTTTCGTTAAAGTAAGTGAAACACAGTTGTTTTCTTTAACGAAACTTGACAGGCCGTAGCTCATTATCCATCCGCTGAATATTCAGGTAAGTGAAGTTGAAAATAACAGCTAACGCCATCCGTGGCATTCACCCAAACATTTGTTCAAACGCTGGTTGAATAAAATCAAGCTCATAGGGCACGAAGGCTAAAATTCCTTGTGTGGCTAACACCCACGTTACGGTCACGAATAACTCGATATTGACCGCCTTTTTCGCATCAACTTTCGTTTGTCTTCACTTGAAATATCAGTGAAGACAAACGTACTCGAATATAATGTGTTTTCAAGTGTAACGCACATCACAATCATACTCCATAAAATGATTGAAACACCCCAAAATATTAATGGTCCAAAATTTATCAGTATAGCATTTATAAGTGTTTCACTAGTTTTGAAATGATTATTTCAACTGTTTTACGGAAGAACCCTTTTTATCTTGCATTATACAAATGCTACCAGTCATTTTGATAAATATTAGACAATTTAAGTGGAATAGATAGTATATAGAGTGCAGTAGAAATTGTTTCAACAACTAAAATGTGCTACAATAACCAGCCATAACGTGCTTACACCTCCAACTGCTTAAAGGCATTGACACCGATTAAATTCGGATCAAATGACTCGCTACCACCTGGACAACAGCAGTCGGTTAAACTCCACAATTACATCCAAATCTTGGTACCAATTAGGGTGGTAACGAGTGTCACGGCACAACCATCGCAATGATTGTCGTGATGACTGTTTCTTGCGTTGTTAAATTAAATAATTTTGGGATCAATTTTTTTGTTTAAACTTTGCCAAAACTTCAACGAATAATCATCGCTTATTTCAGCGTTTCAATGTATAATAGAAAAAAATTCTGAAAGGGGAATAGCTATGAGTATTGATGAATATATTGCCAATCAACCGGAAGCAGTTAGACCAAAACTTCAACAATTGTATCAGCTTATTCGTGATTTAGCACCGACAGCACGTGAAACTTTTAGTTATCAAATACCAACTTTTTATCTTAATGGGAATTTAGTACACTTTGCTGCCTGTCGTCACCATATTGGTTTTTACCCAGGACCGAGTGGTGTTGCCTATGTCCAAGCAGAACTTAAGCAAGCAGGATTAAAGTGGGCAAAAGGTTCGATTCAATTCCCCCTCGATCAATCTTTACCGGAAGCAATCATTCGTAAAATTGTCAGTTTTCGTGTCAATGAAAATGAGAAATTAGCAAAATAAATTTTCTTTGTTAAAATCCGAGAAAACGCTTGCATTTGGTTTAAACACATGTTATATTTGGCTTAGGCCAAAGCGAGGCAGTGATGTTCCTCGTGTAGAGAAGTAAAACATCTCCCGCGTCAGTGAAGCCGAAGTACCTTCACGTAACAAAAAAAGTACTGTTCAGGGGTAAAGCGAATTTGATTGCTATTCGCGTAAAGAAAAAAAGCAATTGTGTCAAAGCGAAGGGGAGTCGGCTTCGTGTAGAAAAGCAATCAACTCGTTGTTAAAGCGTGAGTATAAGCAAGGCTTCGTGTAAAAAAACAACCATGCTTCTGAGTGAGAGCGGAGATAGGAAACTTCGTGTAGAAAAAAACAAACGGCCTAAACGAAAGTCATGCAGCAATGCATGACTTTTTTAATTGAGCGATGACACCGGTATTTGCTACTAAGTACTATCGGCAAATATTGAGACGGGATGTCAAAGGTGGAATCACGTTATTGTTAAGTGATGAACACATTTGGCACACAAATTAAAATGGCTAATCAGTGTGGCTGAAGTTGAATCGCGTTGTAATTAAGCGATAGCACCGATGTCACCTTTAGTTTCTTGAATGAGACACCGTGTGCAGCGATTAGTAGTCATAATATACTTCCACCTTCAACTGCTTCACCAGGCTCGCAAGTGACTGACTAATTGAGATGCTAACGAGATACTTAATGTGTCTCGTTTTTTATAGTTTTGATTAGAAAAAAAACAAAATTTTCAATTTTTACGTTATAATAGAAGGTGAAGATTAGAGAAAACGAGGTATAGATATGGATTTTATCACACGGTATCCTAAACGAAAGATTACACTAGTAGAAATTGAAAGCGAAAAAAGTCAGCTGACTTATCTCGAACTCTATAGCTATATCCAAAAACAAATCAATTTAGGACGCCTTGAACCAGTACAAGCAAGCAGACTAAATGGAAAAAATCCAGTGCTACACTTGAGTTATTGGATAAAAACAGCCAAACAAAATATGTACGATGAAGAAATGCTCAGGGATGAATTACAATATCGATTACTACCACAACTTTCGATTAGTTATTATTTGGCGAACCTAGCAGCATATCAAGAAAATCGAGATACTGTTTTGGCCCTAAATCACTTTTTGCGTCATCACCAAAGTGAACTTGCAAGTAAAATTTCTACTAATGAACGTAGTTTTCAAATTTTTGGTCATGAAAAATTTTTAGCGACACAAGGAGCGAGTATTTTAAAGAATCTCGGTCTATCTATCCAAGATTTAGCTATATATGAAACAGCAGAACCAATTGCTTACTATACAGTTCATAAAAATAGGGGACAAAAAATCCTAATTATTGAGAACAAAGATACTTTCTACAGTATTCGACAACATTTGAGTGGGGGTAAAACGACTATTTTTGGTGAAGAATTTGGAACGATTATCTATGGTGGCGGAAAAAGAGTCGTCAAAGAGTTTCGCCATTTCGAACAAAGTGTAGAAGCATATTTAACTGCGAGTGATAATCAATTTTATTATTTTGGTGATCTTGATTATGAAGGGATTGTGATTTTTGAAAGCTTAGCCGCTCATTTTCATTGTCAACCATTTGTTACTGCCTACGAAAAAATGCAACTGAAAGCACAAGGTATCCAACTACCAAAAACGAAACGTGGTCAAAATCGTAACATTACTGAGCTGTTTTTTGATTTCTTTTCTGATACAATTAAGACTGAATTCTATCAGATTTTACAAGCAGATGATTATATTCCAC
>JBOFSL010000228.1:0-1140 GCA_051651525.1 Culicoidibacterales bacterium
ATGGAAATTAAAACAATAACACAATTAAATGATTTAGAATTTGAAGTCACGTTAACAAGTGACGAGGGTGTGGAGACACAAGTTGTCTTAGCTGATACGTTAGTTCGACTGCAACTCTTAAAACCACAAACAATTAGCATTTTACAATATGAGCAGTTAAAGCAAGATTATGCGACGGCATACCGCCAAGCAATTAATTATTTAAGTTATCGTTTACGTAGTTGTGCTGAAATTTCAACGTATTTAGCAACGAAAGGCCATGAGCCACAACAAATTAACCAAGTTATTGAACGCTTAAAAGAGCAAAAATATTTAGATGATCAACTTTTTGCAGAAGCATTTGTTCGGACGGCGCTACTTGACTTAAAACAAGGTCCAAAAAAAGTGACCCAAACATTGCGTCAAAAGTTCCAAGTTGATCAAAGTGCAATTCTGCAAGGTTTAACGCACTATTCAACTGAGCAAGCAATTGAAAATTGCCAAAAGTTAATTGAAAAATTGATGCGAACAAATAAAAAGTTTTCGGGAAACGCACTGAAACGACAAATTTCGCAAAAACTATTTGGCTATGGCTATGATAGTGCAATATTCGAAGCTGCTTGGCAAACACTTGAACACACACCGGATGCTGAAGAAGCCCGAGATGTTTTTGAACAACAAGCCCATAAAGTTTATCGCCGGGTTCAACGTGAATCCGATCGCTATAAACGCCAACAAAAATTCAAACAAAAAATGTACCAACTTGGCTTTAGCCAAGCTCAAAGTCAAGAATGGTTCGAATATCAGGAGGAAGAAAATGAAGAAAATTAAAGTATTACTCGCTTTCGGTACACGTCCAGAAGCAATTAAAATGGCACCACTCGTAAAAGTATTGCAAGCACAACCAGAACGTTTTGAAACGATTGTTGCGGTAACAGGACAACACCGCCAAATGCTTGATCAAGTGTTATCAGCGTTTGAAATAACCCCAAATATTGATTTGTCATTAATGAAAGCCGGTCAAACACTGTATGATGTGACAAGTGATGTCTTATTAGGAATGAAAACCGTCCTTGAGCAGCAACAACCAGACATTGTCCTCGTACATGGTGATACGACAACGACGTTTGCGACAGCATTAGCTGCATTTTATCAACAAAT
>JBOFSL010000229.1:0-6252 GCA_051651525.1 Culicoidibacterales bacterium
ATCACGAATTGTTTTATTTTCACCAAAATACACTTCACCTAGTGCGGCACAATTTGCATCATTATCAATACTTACTGGTACATCGTATTTTGTTGTTAAAATTTCTTTGAAGTTTGGTCCATGAATATATGGAATTGCACTTGAACCGCCTACGATACCGGTTTCGACATCGACTGCACCTGGTGCACTAATTGCAATACCTTTGATTGCATATTTTTTCGTTACCTCATCAAGATAATTTTCTAATTCAGTCATAAAACCTGGGAAATCTGAAGCGATCGGTAGTGATTGTGTTCGTGTGAACTCACCCTCTTGGTTCATAATTGCTGTTTTAATTGAAGATCCACCTATATCTAAACATACATACATAATTTTTTCCTCCTTTTAACTATTTATTTATTTCATTATTACTATACCAAAATGAGAAATCGGTTTCAAGTGGAAATTCCTTCAAAATTCAAATTGCGTGAATGATTCTTTTTCTGTCTTAAACATAGTATAATAAAAGAAAAGATTTGGAGGTCTCTACTATGCACTTACTTTTCAATGCTGATGATTTTGGTCTTAGCCCTAGTGTCAATCACGGAATTCTTGAAGCTTTTCATCACGGGGTTGTGCGTTCAACTACCTTGATGACTAATCTTGGCTCAACAACAACACACGCAATCTCACTCGCACACGCAACACCTGACCTTGATGTTGGCCTTCATTTTAATATGTTTATTGGTCCTAGTTTAACTGGCCCAATTGAAGGATGCACAGATAACAATGGGAATTTTTTCAAATGGATTCATACACCGACTGATAAACTACCTACAATCGATTTCGTTGCACTCCAACATGAATTACAAACACAATTACAATTTGCTTTCGATCACGGTTTAAAACTAAG
Organism: Culicoidibacterales bacterium; assembly: GCA_051651525.1. GTDB lineage: Bacteria > Bacillota_I > Bacilli_A > Culicoidibacterales > ZOR0006 > ZOR0006. The sequence goes on from JBOFSL010000229.1 coordinate 893, forward strand.
TCATATTGATAGTCACCGCCATGGCCACATTCATCCAGAATTATTCCCATTTTTTGGCGAATTAGCTGAACGTTATCAATTGAAATTACGTAATTTCAACACTCCAACCGCATTTAAACATTTAACTGTGACCGATAGTTTTAGTGCCGATTTTTTTGATCAAAATGTTTCGCTTGATTCATTGAAAACGTTGATTAGACAAGCTCAAGGTGCAAGTATTGAAATTATGTGCCATCCTGCTTACAGTGATGAAATTCTCTTGCAGCGTTCTAGTTATACAAATCAACGTGAAAAAGAATTGAAAATTTTGACTCATCCTCAACTGCTTTCATGGATAAAAGCTCATCAACATCAACTCATTAACTTTCGCGATTAGTAAAAAAATCCAAGTTTTCTACTTAGAGTAACTTGGATTTTTTATTTCTGCTAAAAATTCAATAATTTGTTGATTATATGCATCTGGTTGCGATTGATATAAGGTTTTGTGATCTCCATTCGGTATTAGCCATAATTTAGCATGACCTGTTTGCTTATTGCGAATCAATTTTTCAGAGAGCCAACTTGGTACAACATCATCGGCTGTTCCATGAATTAAAAAAAGTGGTGTTTGACTATTTTCCGCTACTTTTCCTGGATTAGTTTTGAAAAGAGAAAATCTCGCAAATAAACATGTATAAATATTTGTGGCATACACAACGATATAACTTAACCATTTTGGGAGTTTCATCCGATTTTGCACATGACTTAATACACCCTCGACTGCTGATGGCAATCCTGCTTCACTCATGATAAATTGTACTTTAGGATGATCTGCCAAAGCGAGTACGGTTGAGCCACCCATTGAATGTCCATGTAAGCCAATTTCCTGGTAATCACCACCAAAATAGGTGAGCCAACGACGCAAATCATCTTGTTCTAAATAGCCGTAAGTTGCAAATGTCCCTTGGCTTCTACCATGACTACGCTGGTCAATAGTAACGACATCATATCCGAGGCTTAAAAAAAGCGGGACATATTTCAAACTGGCAATTCGATTATTTTTATATCCATGAACAAGAATCACTACTTTTTTTCTTGGTTGTTCAGCTTGGTATAATTCAGCAAATAAACTCAAACCTTCACGACTAAAAATCGTATGTTCCGTTTTTGCAAGTGTTGTGTAACAACCTTCACTTGCTGGATATAAAGCAAACATTTCTGCTTCATTACGTCGTTTTACGAAAGTCGTCAAATAAAAACTATAATATCCAATGAATAAAAAAGCTGCTAGTACTAAACTGATACTTCCAATCATGATTATTTCCATCTTCATTCCTCTTTTCGATACCTTTAGATTATCAGTATAAGTGAAATTCATTGTAAAAGCTAGTGCCTAAAAAAACGTTTTTCATTGCTTATTTTTCGTAAACTGCTTTTTCATTTGTAGCAATTATATTTTTTGTACCAAACAAATGATTTTTTCTTAATCCGTTTATTGCTACCGTCCCGTCATTATCACAATCAACGTAAATAAATCCATACCGTTATCTATCCCTTCACTGACAAGGTAAATTCATCGCCACGTTGTATAACCAAGACATTCGCCACCATCAGCTATGGGTTTTGATCACGATTATACAGGACATTCATCGTAATTCTTAATTCGAGCAGATTAATTTGCTATCGCTATTCGCTTACTTCTAAGTATAGCATTTTCATTTTAGCTCCCCTTGTTTTATTACTCTTTCATATTACTAATATTTGTAAAAGCTGTTGAATTTATGAGAATAATAAAAAAACAACTTACACATGGTAAGTTGTTTTAGGATATGAATTATCCGATTTTTTTGTACATTTCGATCATTTCAAGTGCAATATCACGTAGTGTGATTGTTGTCATTAATTGATCTTCTGCATGCATGAATAATAATGAAAATGGTAGTTGCTCACCTTGTGCTTCTTTCTGGATTAATCCAGTGTGCCCTTTATGTGCTTCTGCTAAATATTGGTTCGCTTCTTCAAGTTTTTCTGCTGCTGCTTCAAAATTTCCTTCGCGTCCGTCTTTTAATGCTTCCATTACTGATGAACGTGCACCACCTACTGCCGCAATAATTTGAAAACTCGCTAATTCCATACCTTCCATGTGAAGTACCTCCTAATAATTACAGACAATGTTTATTGTTTGTTTGTTCTTCTTTACATGTATTAGTATATACAACTTTGAAAGCCTTTGCAAGTATTTTTCCATTTTTTCAAAAAAACGAACATTTACGTGTTTTTTTCTCATTAAATCGTAATTTTATTCGCAAAATTACGGACTATCTATGCTTCAATCACTTTGATTAATACCGTAAGCTCTGTACGAGTAGGGTTAAATAATATTCAAATTTCACTCGACTTGTACAACCATCAAAATATTGCATAGTTAATTTGGTTCTTCCGTAAAACAGTTGAAATAATCATTTCAAAACTGGTGAAACACTTATAAATACTATACTGACAAATTTTGGACCATCAATATTTTTGGGTGATTCAATCATTTTACGGAAGAACCGTTAATTTTCAAAGGAATGTAAACTCCTTCTTTTATCGTATAACGATATTTTAAAAGAGTAATTTCAAAATTGAACAACAAAAAAAGAGTTGTACCACTTTTTGACTACTATTTGAAATAGTCATTGTGATACAGCTCCTTAGGTTTTCAATATTATTTATTTTCAATTAATGCGAATTTATCCCATGAGCCGATGAAATCGATTAAGAAGTGCTCTTCTTCAACGATTTTAGCGACTACGTTTTTACGCGCATCAAGTGGCATTTCTTTTAAAACTAATTGCATTTCACCTTTGTACATCCCAAAATCATCATTTCCAATAACAAGATCACCTTTGCTTAACGCTTGAACATCGTGTACTGGGAAATCTTCAGCTTTGTAAACAACGCGGCTCATTGTTGAACGTACCATATACTCATTTAAATCTCCACGGCGGAAATGTTCAAAGTTTAAAACGATGTCTTTTTCTAGTGCTGATGAATCATTACTAAAATCAACTTTCAATGTTAATTTATATGGATCAAGTTCAGCTAATTTCGCCAATTCTTCTTCCGTTGCAAACATGTTTCCAATAATCACATCATCGATTAAACCCGTTGCCCATAAATGTTTCGCTTGAACATCGATTGGCATCGTACGGTGCATTTCTAATGTTGATAATCCATCCATCACTGACCATGGTCCAATTGTAGCACTTGGCGAGCTCACGAATGCAGCTGTACGCATTCCGAATGATTTGAAACGCTCACTGCAGCTTAAGAAATAGTTGTACTCTAATCCACAGAATTGTTGTGGGTAGAAGTTGTGACAACCGATTAATTTTGCTTGATTTGGTTTGTATGTCATAATGTTATCAACATAAGCAACATCATTACTCATATTAACTTCGATATCAAGACCATATTTGTTGAATGTCATCATCGCTTCTTGCGCTGAGTTGAAACCTTCATCTAAGCGAATTCCTGTTGCACCAATTTCAGCAAAGAATTTCAAGTCATTTAAATCAATCCCTAAATCTTCGAAGACACGTGGTGCAACATCAAGAATTACTTCCATGTTTTTTGTACGGGCATGCATAATAATATCTTTGAATTCAGCTTTTACTTCTTCAACAGGCTTATCAACTGATAATAAACATGTGAAAATCCGCTCGTAACCGTATTTTGCTGCTAAATCAATATAGTTCTTAATATCTGTTGGGTTTGAGTGCTCTGGATAAATTGAAATTCCTAATCTACGTTTCATAATAATAAACTCCTTTGATTTGGTGTTGCTTGAATCCTTCAAGCGAACATAGTATTTTTAAAATAAGGTGCGCATTTACTTCTTGATTACGTTCGCGATAGTCATGAATTTTCGGAAATTACAAGAAAACGCTATCATTATGTGGAAAATAAAAATGTTGGTCCAAAAAAAATTTTTTCGTACAACAAAATGATTTTTTGCGGATTCTATTTTTATCATCAAAACCACAGAATGATACCTAAATCATTCTGTTGCTATTATAACGCATTACCTCTATGTATTATCAATTTTTTCATTTTTTGAATACAATATTTTAATTTTAGAAATTTCCCTCAATTGCAATATCGAATTGTTAGGGGTTTTCAAAACCAAAACATAGTTGATTAAACAAGTAATTCTAATTATTGTTGTAAACGTTCTCGAGTTGAATCATAACCAAGGATTTTACGAGTTAATGTATTACATCAATTTTAAATATGAGCTACTTGTTCATGTGAACTATCCTCATTCTTGTTCCTTTTGGTAAGAAACGGCGAATCAGTCCATTGTGTCGTTCATTTGTCCCACGTTCCCAAGGAAGAAATACACTTGAATGGCTGCATATGTCTCAAGTTATCTTGAAATTTTCAGTTCCAAGTTCAAGATAGCTTGAGCGAGACACTGATCAACAACTCGCACAGTTTTCTCTGCTACTTTATAGATGTTTTACATTCGTTAAGGTTTTCAGGTGTTTACCTGTATGATTAAAAATGTCCATTTAGATACCTTCTTTTGTAGTGGTGTCGTAACATTATTGTACGATAAGTTGGTATCTGTTTGGGCTTTTTTTGTACCCTTTTCTCACTAGCGCAATTTGATTATCCAATTAAGCGGTTTATCTTTTATAGACGATATGCTGGTTGAATAAATTTGTAGCGATCCGAGCGATACAATGAACGGACATATTCAAATGGTCGTCCATTACGCAAATATGAATATAAATCTATCAATAACACTGGTGTATGCGTATCAATTTCTAATAACTTTGCTTCTTGTTCATTCGCACTCGTAGCTTCAATATATTGCATTGAGTGATCAATCGAATGTCCAAGTTCTTTTTCGATATAATCATATAACGACTCTGTTAATACTGTCTTCGGGATTCGAGCAAAGAGTGAAACTGGTAAATAGGTAATTTCAATTGCCATTGGTTGGTCATCGGCTAAACGGACCCGTTGTATACAGTGCACACTTTCACCGATTTCAATTGCGAGTTTCTTTGCAATTTTACTTGTTGCCGGAACAACGCGATAATCAATGACACGGCTCCCAGGTTTCATGCCACGGCTCACCATATCTTCACTAAAACTTGTTAGTCCATGAATTTGTTTTTCAAAACGTAAGTCGGCAACATATGTTCCACTCCCTTTAATCCGATATAACATCCCACGATTGACTAAATTATCGACAGCATGCCGTGCTGTCATGCGGCTTACTTCAAATAAATTGGCGATTTCAAATTCAGAAGGAACCATTTGATTTGATTTCCATTCTCCGGTTTTAATCATCTCACTCAACCATGCTTCGATTTGTTTATAAATTG
>JBOFSL010000230.1:0-1408 GCA_051651525.1 Culicoidibacterales bacterium
GATTGCTTCGAATTTAAATTCACTTGTGTATTTCTGTTTGATATTTTTTTCCATAAGAAAAACCTCCAAAGTTTCGTTAAAATAAGTGTAAAACATTTGTTTTCTTTTTCTTTAACTCTACTCTAGAGGTAGTATACCATTTTGACATGAATTTTGCTTTTTCATTTTTTATTTCAACTTTTTCAGCAGCCTCAGATTATGGGTATATTCTGATAAAAACGATAAAAAATCACCAAAAATTCAAGAAAGCTTGATTCTCGGTGACGATGAGCTAGTTTTTAGAAGTACCCTTTAGAATTTATTCGTGATGATGAGAACCGTCATGCAATAGTTTGCGTAAATTTTTTTCGCAACGGCAAAGAATGTAATGATCATAACTCATTAGACATGAAAGAACTCGGGCTCAGTCAATAATTTCATTTGCGAAATGATATAGGGACCATTTTTGATTAAACTGATAGTATCGCATCAAACCAGTCAGTTAGTTTTGCTTCACCATCAAGTTAATATGTTAAAGCACTAGAGTGGCATTTTTTATCGTTGCAATGATTGGTTCATATTTGATGCATTTGGATCAATCTAAGGACTCTTTTCAGAATTAAAAACTTCTGCTAACCCGCGGATACAAGTGGATATATGTCCGCAAAGTAATGGGTTATAAAAAATGGCAATGCCCTCGCCAAGATAGGTGCGTTTTTTTTGCTGAACATGGTTTTTGTTGTGAACTATCAAAATGAACACGTGAATCGAGCTACAAGAGACCAGCAAGGAAAGCTAAGATTTTTATTATTATATGTATGCTCTCGTTTGGTGTCAATGAAAATAAGTATTTTAAGAAAATTGAGTCAAGCGAGTTAGGTATAATTTGCTGAATGGAATGATTTATGATAAAATCAAAACTGAAAAATAAAGCCTGGAGGAAAAGAACATGAATGAATTTCCAAATTGTCCAAAATGTGATTCAGAGTATACATACCAAGATGGTGCACTTTATATTTGTCCGATGTGTGGACACGAATGGAATGATGCAGATCCAGTAGCTGAAGAAGTAAAAGTTGTTCGTGATGCAAATGGAAATATTTTACAAGATGGTGACTCGGTAACAGTGATCAAAGACTTAAAAGTCAAAGGGAGTTCTTCAGTTGTCAAAATCGGAACGAAAGTAAAAAGCATTCGCTTAGTTGATGGTGATCATGATATTGATTGTCGAATTGATGGTTTTGGTGATATGTCACTAAAATCGGAGTTTGTTAAGAAAGCATAATTATCAAAGCAGCAAGAGATTGTTGCTTTTTTTTGACAAAAAAACGAACGACAAAAAAACTTTTCAATTTTTTTCAAAAAAGTTCTTGACGGAAAGGGTTGTGAGTGATAATATAGTACTTGTCCTTAAGGAAAGCAAACAAAG
>JBOFSL010000231.1:0-2114 GCA_051651525.1 Culicoidibacterales bacterium
TGTTGATGTTGCAATTGATCAAGGTGGGTGCATTGAAACAATTACTCATGCAACAACACATGAACAACCAACCTATGATGTTGCAGGTGTGATTCACTATGCTGTTGCCAATATTCCGGGGGCAGTCCCAAGAACATCAACACTCGGATTAGTGAGTGTGACAACGCCATATGGTTTAGCGATTGCCAACTTAGGAGTCGTGGCGGCGATTGCACGATATCCAGAGTTAACCACGGGTTTAACAACGTACCAAGGGCAGTTGTATTCGCAACCAGTCGCAAATGCTCACGGGTTAATTAGTAAAAAATGGTAACAAAAAGAACATGATTCACAAGGGGGATGCTGAAAAGTCAGCTATTGATATATATAATTGAATATACAATAAAAAGCAATGTTTTCTTCATTCTTGTGAACGAACCAATGCTTTTTTGTCAGAAAATCCCATCTATTTTTCCATTAATTTCAATATTCTTTTGATATGAAGTATAAATGTTGTCGTCCTACCTGCATCGTCATATCAAATAAACCAGCGCTCTTCCAATTTTTTTAGCCTTGGATTTTTTAAACATCAATCACGTCAGCTTCAGGTGCTAAATTAAGGAAGTATTTGGAGGCCAAGTCCACGGATTAGAGCGGTTAGACAAATCTTTTAAAATGAGATACTGAAGCATACGAATAGAATCTTCAGCAACACGACCAAAAAATTCGCAATATGACGATTGTAGCTCATCATAAATAAATCCAAAATCAACTACGTTTTTGAATCTTTTGAGCACATATTCTTTTGGTACGAGGATATCATACAGCTTATTGTATTCGCTAAATTTAATTCTACTTGTAGTCGTGAATATCGTTACTGTCTCCTATTCGGTATGATGATTGATCATCGCATAGGATTTCTCCTAGTTTAAATAAAAAATCAAAATTCATGCCTCCTGACATAAATTTTGCTTTTTCAGCAGCCTCTTCACAAGGTGGGCCCTGTTCTTTTTGACTTTTTTTATGGTATAATAAATTGAATCTTCACTTGTAAAACAAATGGAGCGATGGAGGAAAAGAATGAAAACAGTTGTCATTGCAGAAAAACCATCTGTTGGACGGGACTTAGCCCGCGTGCTAGGCTGCCAACAAGGTGGGAACGGATATTTAGAAGGAAAAACGCATATCGTGACTTGGGCACTTGGACACTTAGTGACATTAGCTGACCCAGAAGTATACGATAAAAAATATCAACAATGGGATTTAACCCAATTGCCGATGTTACCAGAACCGATGAAACTCGTCGTGATGAAACAAACGGGAAAACAATTTAATGTTGTTCAAGCACAATTAAAACGCAGTGATGTCAACGAAATTGTCATTGCGACTGATGCCGGACGTGAAGGTGAACTCGTTGCGCGCTGGATCATCGCGAAAGCTGGTGTGAAAAAACAGATGAAACGATTATGGATTTCATCAGTAACAGATAAAGCGATTTTAGATGGTTTCAAAAATTTAAAACCAGCGAAAGACTATGAAAATTTATATCAAGCAGCAGTTGCTCGCTCGGAAGCAGATTGGCTTGTCGGAATTAATGCGACACGTGCGTTAACAACAAAGTATAATGCACAACTTTCATGTGGACGTGTGCAAACACCAACGTTAGCCTTGATTGCTCAGCGTGAAGCAGAAATTCAAGCGTTTCAGTCACAAAAGTACTATGGACTACAAATTCAAATTGGACAGACATCATTTACGGCGGTAAATGCTCAAGGTCAAGCGATTCGTACGTTTGATGCAACGAAGATGCCAGCATTAGAGCAACAATTACGTGGGCAGTCAGCAGTAATCGAAGACGTTCAAACGAAGCTGAAGCAAAGTTATGCACCAGCTTTATACGATTTGACTGAGCTGCAACGTGCAGCGAATCAACGCTATGGTTACTCACCAAAAGAAACATTAGGCTTTACGCAACGCCTCTATGAGCAACATAAATTAGTAACATATCCACGAACGGATTCACGGTACTTAACGCAAGATTTAGTAAATACCTTAAAAGAACGTGTCGAAACGTTACAAATTGGGATGTTTAGTGAACATGCACGCAAAATTTTAGCGAAGCCACTCCAAAACCA
>JBOFSL010000232.1:0-1748 GCA_051651525.1 Culicoidibacterales bacterium
CTGGTCGTGAACCAATGATTTTACCAGTCATTATGGATATTAACGAATAAACAAAAAAAGGCTGTATCACAATGACTATTTCAATTAGTAGTCAAAGAGTGATACAACTCTTTTTTTGTTATTCAATTTTGAAAATTGCTCTTTTTAAAATATCGGTATACGCTAAAAAGAATTCGCTTACATCGCTTGAAAATAGTCTGTTTCTTTTCACTATGCAACTGATGTCCATTTTGCTTGTGGTTATAACGAAAAAAGAAGAAACATTTGAATCCCAACTTTGACTTTTCCACGCGTTAAAAATCGTTTGAAGCGATAATTCTGTTTCATGTCCCAAATACTGTTGTACACTGGTTTCAATTGTCCATTCATCTGTGATCTACTTTCCTTCGCATGAATGTTGCATCGTAATCTGTTTTCGAACAATTTGTGCATTGATTTCCAATTCATTTTTGGTACTCTCACTATTTTTTCTATCGTTGTGAGAACTCATGACAGTGCTCTAATAGGCGCTATAACTGTATTTTTCGGCGTCCTTTAGCAGAAAATACAATTCCTTCATCATTGGCACGCGTCGTAAGGACATCAATACATGACTCAAATTCTCGAAGTAATTGTTTTACACTCTTTTAGTGGCTGATTCGTTTTGATACAGCCCCTTTTTTATTGGTGTTTTAACTTGTTCGCTAATAACAATTCACTAATCAGTAACGATGAAATACCAATCGCAAAGCGAATATCTTTTTCTTGGCTATGTGGCGTCGTTTGATAAATTTTCTCATATGCTGCAAGTCGTTCTTCGTAGCTTGAGACTTCACTTTGGATATTTTCTAGTCGTTTTAAATCTAAGTCTTGATTCGTAAATTTTTTCGTTTTTTTATGCAAGGCAACTTCATATACAAAATTAGCACGGAAGTTATCGCTAAATTTTTCGTAATACACGTGTGGAAAACAATGGTAATCTGACGTAAAATGACAAATCAAACCAAGTAAATATGCCAATTTCGTTTGATTTTTTTTGGTCCATTTCGTTTCAATCACGGTTTTCATTTGACGGTAGACAAATTTTTCACTATCTTCGCGGTAGTGATGCATTCCAAAAAATAAATGGGGGTGCAAATCAGGTGCAATTGCTCCGTATCGAAAAATTTTTGATTGAATTGTAATTCCAGATAAGTGTTCAACATTCACTTGAACATGTCTTGCAATTAATCGATGCGTTGGTGATAGCATAAAACACCCTCTACTTTCTTTTTCTTATTATCTTCATTATACGTGTTTTTAACAATTTTTACTGTTAAAATGCAAAATTTATTTGATTTTTTTAAAAATAAAATAGCAACTACTTTTATTGAAAAGTAGTTGCTATTTTCAGTTTTGATTAGAATAGCTGTCCGCTAAAGAAGAAGAATGCTAAAATGATAATTCCCAATACAATGCGGTAGTATCCGAACACTTGGAAATCATGTTTACGAATGTAGTCAAGTAAGAACTTGATCGCAAAGATTGAAACAAGGAACGATACGAGTGTTCCTACCCCCAATACAATCCATTCCATCCCACTAAAATCAAACCCTGTTTTGACTAATTTTAAAGCACTCGCACCTAACATCGTGGGAATTGCTAAGAAGAATGAGAATTCTGTTGCAATATGACGTGACGTGCCTAATAGCGTTGCTCCAATAATTGTTGCCGCTGATCGCGATGTTCCTGGAATTAACGCTAAACATTGGAACATTCCAATAAAGGCT
>JBOFSL010000233.1:0-1654 GCA_051651525.1 Culicoidibacterales bacterium
GTCCAAAAAAACTTTCAGATTCAAGAATAGGAAATTGAATGACTTCGTCATTTGAAGTAACAACTGTAATGATGTTGTGATAAGATGAAATGATATTATTTTGTGTATCTAAAACCATATTTGTTTCTGAAAGTGATAATGTAAAATCAACATCAAGTTCTCCTAAAAAGTTACCTGCATGATCATATTGGTAGAGATGACGATAATTGGTCGAAAAATTTCTTTCAATCGTATAAATATAACCTTCACGTTGAATAGCCGTAAGGATAAGTCCACCATTTGACTGAATATAGCTTTCATTCCAAATCATACGACTCCCATAATTTTGATCATTTTTGGTGCTCATACCTTCATTGGTAATGATAGCAACAGCATCGTCGATTACTGTCACTTTTTGAATCGAACCTAATTCAATAGCACCAATACTTTCAGTAATCGTACCTGTTAATTTATCAATTAACACGAGATCATCCTCCCCAAAAAGCGCCAGTTCTTTTCCTAAATCTGTTAAATGGTATAAGAAATTTGCATTTATTTTTGTACTCTGATCAATATTTTCTGACTCACAACCAACTACTGTTCGGCCACCTTGATATTTAAAAAATAAGGTGTAGTGATTGAAAGTTTCAAAGTTTATTTCTGAACATATAACAGTGTTGCCTTGTACGTTAATAACTACAAAGAAGAATAGGGCAATAATTGCACAACCGCTAAATAAAAAGTATTTATTTTTGTTTTTGTTATCACGCATAGTTACAAGCCTCCATCAACACGGTACGTATTTGCGCTCCAAACAAGCTCAATTGGTAAGATTGCCTCATAATCTAACCCAGAAATAACTTTAACACCTCCACCGGTAGCCCAAGCAAAAGCAACAAGTTCAGAACAATAAAAACCTCCACCTAAACTACTAAACTTCCAGTTGTAAGGCATACCCACCATACTTTGAGCGTAACCTAGGGCATTCATATAGTTTTGCGTACTCGCATTTCTGACTAAAAAACGTCCCCAACTGCTATTTGGCTTAGATTTCCAGACTTGATTATAGTCTTGGCGATACTGGACACCCTCACGAGGAGCACCATTACACTTAGTTTTCGGACAAGATTCAACATACCAATTTGTATCAATATCAGCAATTGCCGCATGTCCTACATAAAGCGAAGAAGTACTATCTTTTGCATTCGTGACAAGAATATCACCAAATAAACTCCAGTTAGGTGTTGCTAAATCATCGGCAACAGGATAGTATTTTCCAGAATAAATCGAACTATTTGAAGTTTCTTTTGGAAATAATTGCTGTGTAATTTCTGGGTTACTTTCATAAAAGGTTTGAATTTCAGCCTTTTTAGCAGTTAATTCAGATTCAATGGCAAGTAGTTTTAATCTTTCTGTAGTATTCTCATAAAGTAAGCTAAGTTCATCAAGTTCAGCTGTTAAACTATCCAATTTTTCGTTCCCTGTTATTGAATTACTATAACTTTCAGTGAGTATCGGAACTTCTTTTTGTACATACCCATGTGTTTCACTGGCAAATGTGACTAGTGGTGAGATTGTTGTTAAACAAAGTGCAATCAGTAATTTTTTCTTAAAATTCATCAGATATATCCTCCTAGAAATAAAATTTAGCTAGTTAAGCCATAAATTAAACTTA
>JBOFSL010000234.1:0-1294 GCA_051651525.1 Culicoidibacterales bacterium
AACATCGCCTTGGAAAAAGTTGATGGTCAGTGGAAAATTGACACCGCAAGTGATGATTTTATGACATTGATTTTTGGAGAAATTGATTTTAATAAATAAACAAAAATTATGTAAAACAGGATATTTGCCTGAATCACCTTTGAACCACTTTGGTGGTTCTTTTTTTGTCCATTGATATGAAAAGGAGGTAGGGGAATTGGTAAGAAACAGCAGTTTCTGAAGTCACTACAATCTTTTTAGCAACAGCACATAAGCATGGACAACCAGAAAACCAAGTCACTTTAAACCAATTGAGAGCCTCATTACACTTTCCAAATCATAAAAAACAAGAACCAGATAATCTGAAAATACTGAGTAGATGGATTAAATTTTGATAGATAAAACATTTCAGCAGCTCTTTAAATAAAACGAATTAGCATTGCAATTATTTTTTTGGTATAATAATTAAAAAGAGATGAGGGATGATGAATGGAAGCAACAATTGATTTAACGCAAAGTATTGAAAATTTACCATTAAGTGTCCGAGCTTTCAATGTACTCAGTAGGAATGGGGTTGGAACATGGGAAGATTTACTCACATGCCAAGAAGTAGATTTTTTGAAGATGAAAAATATGGGAAAAAAATCAGTGCAAGAACTACTTGAACTGCAAATAGCAATTCAAAATAATGAAGTTTCACTGCAAGTCAAACAGGAAACGCAAGGGAATCAGCGATTAATTGAACAATTGACAATTGGTGAATATCTACTTGCGTTGAAAAACTGTGAACCAGTAGATAATATCAGCTATCATCTCCAGTTTTTGAATCGTGATCAGGTGTGGAGAACAGAAGTCACAATCGATGAAATGACACTTTCCAAGCGGACGTATAACGTTTTGCAACGAGAAAAGATTACGACAATTCAGCAGTTGCTCGCTTTTCCAATGAAAGAAGTGCGAGAATTTCCAAATATGGGGACAAAAAGTTTCGACGATTTGTTGCTGATTTTGCAAGACAATTTACAAGTAGTTGCAATTCAGCAAGTATCGAAAGAGTTTGAACAGGCCTACAAGGTGTTTACGAATTGGCTCAATGTTGATCTGGATGATTGTGGAGTCACATTTGATTGTGACTATTTCCAACAATTAGTCGTCGAAATTTTCAAGAAACTACCAAATGCATCACAAATGTTATGGAATGAAGCAGAAATTAGTGAAGCAATGCAAACAGAATTAGTGACAAATATCTATAGAAATCAAGTTGTTGCAGACTTGATCAAAAAGTGGGTGGTTCGCTTTCTTGATGAGGAAGAGC
>JBOFSL010000235.1:0-3967 GCA_051651525.1 Culicoidibacterales bacterium
TGGAGTATATGGATATTTTTTCGCAATGGTTTATCGAATTGAGCCCAGTTGTACAAGCAGGGCTTGCAACAATATTTACTTGGAGTGTTACGGCACTTGGTGCAGCAATGGTTTTTTTCTTTAAAGATATCAAACGAGATGTGCTCGATGCGATGTTAGGATTTGCGGCAGGTGTGATGATTGCGGCGAGCTTTTGGTCACTGTTAGCGCCGGCGATTGAGTTGGCCGGTGAATCAGGGGGGAATGACTGGTTACCAGTTGCTATTGGTTTTTTAGCCGGTGGTGCCTTTTTGTTTATCGTTGACAAAATTTTACCACATTTACATATTGGTTATGATTTAGATGAAGCGGAAGGGATTAAAACGCACTGGCAGCGCAGTGTGTTACTCGTCACCGCAATTACTTTACATAATATCCCTGAAGGATTAGCCGTTGGTGTAGCTTTTGGTGCTGTTGCAACTGGGATGCCTTCGGCGACACTAGCCGGAGCAATCGCGCTTGCAGTTGGTATTGGCTTGCAAAATTTCCCCGAAGGTGCAGCCGTATCGATTCCATTACGGCGTGAAGGCATGGGGCGAATGAAAGCTTTTTTGTATGGGCAAGCTTCAGCTCTTGTTGAGCCAGTAGCAGGGGTAATTGGTGCGTCACTGGTGATTGCCATGCGACCAATCTTACCATATGCTTTAGCTTTTGCAGCCGGAGCGATGATTTATGTCGTCATTGAAGAATTAATTCCTGAAGCGCAACGCGAAAAAGAAACGGATGTCGCAACAATCGGAGCGATGCTAGGCTTTACGATTATGATGGTTTTGGATGTTGCTTTAGGCTGAAAGTAGTAATAGTTTATTATAAAAAAAAAAGAACAAGCACAGATGATAACAAAAAGATTAAATGGCTTGACTATTAGGTGAAAGTTGGTAAAATTAACCATGTTACTTTAGTAATCAACTACATAAATAAAACTCTTATTGAGAGCGATGGAGAGACAAGGCTCAACGAAATCGCGGCAACCTTCACATTTGTGATTCGGTGCCAACCTGAGCGGGGAAATCCCGAACAATAAGAGGGGAAGCTGAAACATATCCGCCTTTCTCTCGTTAGAAAGGCGTTTTTTTTGACGGAAACGTCATAATGATAATGGACCACTTCGCCCTTCAACCAAATTTAAGGAGGACAAATGTCATGGTACAAACAACAGAAAAAGATTTAATTTTATTTACTTCAGAATCGGTATCGGAAGGACATCCGGATAAAGTCTGTGATCAAATTTCGGATGCGATTTTAGATGCGTGTTTAGCACAAGATCCGTTTGCACGGGTTGCGTGTGAAACATTAGCAACAACAGGACGTGTCGTTGTTGCTGGAGAAATTACGACTACAGCTGTAATTGATGTAGAAAGTATTGTTCGCCAAAAATTACGAGATATCGGTTACACTGATTCAACAATTGGAATTGGTGCAGATGATTGTGAAATTCTCAATTACTTACATGCACAATCACCAGATATCGCACAAGGTGTTGATAATGCTGAAGACAATCGGGAAACATTAGGTGCAGGTGACCAAGGAATTATGTTCGGGTATGCATGTGATGAAACGGATGTCTACATGCCATTACCAATTATTGTTGCACATGAACTTGTTCGAGTTGCAACTGAATTACGTAAAAGTGGTGAATTTGTTGACGCTCGTCCAGATATGAAATCACAAGTAACAATTGATTATACAAATTCAAAACAACCAAAAGTTAATACAGTCTTAATGTCAATTCAACATGCTGAAAATCATGATGAAGTAGCATTCCGTAAATATGTGAAAACACAAATTATGGATGTTGTTTTAGAACGTTTTGGTTTAGATACGTCCGACTATCGTGTGTTAATCAATCCAACAGGTCGTTTTGTGATTGGTGGGCCGCATGGTGATACAGGATTAACAGGTCGTAAAATCATTGTTGATACATATGGAGGCTATGCACGTCATGGTGGTGGAGCATTTTCAGGGAAAGATGCAACGAAAGTTGATCGTTCAGCAGCGTATGCTGCACGTTATGTTGCCAAAAACATTGTTGCTGCAGGATTAGCAACAAAATGTGAATTACAATTATCATATGCAATTGGTGTTGCAGAACCGACATCAATTTTAATTGAAACATTTGGAACTGAAATGGTACCACATGAAGTAATTGTGAAGGCCGTTCGTGAAAACTTTGATCTTCGTCCAAGTGGAATCATTGAGATGCTAGACTTACGTCGTCCAATTTTTGCACCAACAGCAGCGTATGGACACTTCGGTCGTCTTGATGTTGAACTTCCGTGGGAGAAAACAGACAAAGTACTAGCATTACAAAAAGCAGTGCAAGCATAAAAATAAAACCCGATACGAAAGTAGCGGGTTTTTTTGATTGATAACTTGTCTAGACTTCTTTGTAACCTAAATCTAAATTTAAATAGGATATATTTAAATAAATCCAATCAAAAAGACAAAATTTTGACTTTTAAACGGAATTATTTTCATTTTGTGAAAGATATTGGAATTAAACACGTTATTTTTACGAAATATTAGAGAAAAACTTTTAAAAAATTATCAAAATGAAAAAAAAAAGACTTTATCTAAGGAAATTATGTTTTTTTGATAGACACATGGCTCAAAGACATGTATACTCAAGTTGTAAGGGCTTACGTTTAGGAAAGACGAAGTTACTTAAAAACAACACTGGAGGGTTTTATATGAACTGGATTGAAAATCATTTCGTACCATTTGCGGCAAAATTAGGGTCGCAACGCCATTTAGCTGCAATCCGTGATGGATTCGTAGCATTTATGCCATTAATGATTGCAGGGGCATTTGCAGTCTTAATCAACAACCTTATATTAGGTGGAGCACCAGATCCAAGCTCAACTATCAACTTTGGATTATACCAATTTTTCCAAGACTCAACTATTGGTGAGTGGATTTTAAAATTAAAAGACATCAACGGAAACGTATGGTATGGAACAATTGCAGTAACTGCAATCTTCTTACCAGTAGCAGTTTCTTATAACTTAGCTAAGAGCCGCGAAAAAGATGGTTTAGCATCTGCGTTAATCGCACTTTCAGCTTTCATTATCATTTTACCACAGGTTGTACCTGTTGGTGATGCTGAAGCATGGGGAGTAATCCCAGTTGCTATGATCGGTGCTGAAGGAATGTTCGCAGCCTTATTCGTAAGTTTAGGTGCTACTGAATTATTCTGCTGGTTATCAGGAAACAAACGTTTAGAAATTCGTATGCCAGATACTGTACCTCCTGCTGTAAGCCGTTCATTCGCTGCTTTATTACCAGGGATCATTACATTATTCGCATTCGCAACATTACAATTTGTTGCACAATTATCAACTGGAATGGCAATTCCACAATTAATCTTAACGTACATCCAACAACCAATTAGCTTCTTAGCACAAGGAGCAAGCGGAATTGTGTTCGCATTATTCTATGTATTCTTTGTACACGTTTTATGGTTCTTAGGATTACATGGACCTAATATCTTAGCTGGAATCGCAGATCCAATCTACTTACCAGCATTATTAGCGAATATTGATGCTATCCAAGCTGGAGCTGAAGCAACAAACATCTTTACGAAATCATTCTTTGATGCATTCGTATTCTTAGGTGGAGCTGGAGCAACATTACCATTATTATTAGCAGTATTCGTAGCTTCTAAACGTGAAGATTACCGTACAATTGCTAAATTAAGTATCGCACCTGCTGTGTTCCAAATTAATGAGCCAGTAATGTTCGGTATGCCAATCGTATTAAATCCAACGTTATTAATTCCATTCGTAGTTGCACCATTAGTGTTAACAATCATCGCATGGGCTGCAATGGCATTCGGTCTTGTACCAATGACACAAGCAATCATTCCATGGATTACGCCACCAGTAATTTCTGGATTATTAGTAACAAACAGCTTAATGGGAGCATTATT
>JBOFSL010000236.1:0-7031 GCA_051651525.1 Culicoidibacterales bacterium
TAACGATTTCATCCGCTTGAAATAAGCCATCGCCATTAAAATCGAGGGTTAATTCGAGTTGTACTGCTTCATTTGTTCTTATTGGATCACTAGCATTTACAACAAATTCCATATTACGGTTTTCAATTTTACCAAGGTCTGCATCGGTTGTATCTGTCGCTGGATCAATTTTACTAATTTCAGCAGCTTTATAGTTTGAATCTAACTTATTATAATCATCCAAAATTTGAGTTACTGCCGGAATTTCTGTTTTAACATTTGTTCCGCTTATCCCTTTTACTCCATCAATAATTGTTTCAGCAACACCATCGGTGTGTAATCCATTATCAACATAAAAGAGTTGTCCACTCGCGATGTATGCTTTCAATTCATCCAGTCGTCTATTCGTGATATCATTACTTTCTTTTTGTGATTCTAGTTTTGAATATTTCGCATATGCTAGTTGGTCTGATGCCATATTTTCTGAGGTAAAATTGGCACTACCATCACTATTCCCTAAAATTACCACGTCATATCGGCCATTCAATTTTTTTGTACTCGCGATAAACTCTGGCATTGTCATATGCTCGATCGTAAATGGACGATTTGTTGGATTTACGATTGGGTTTCGTAATTCTAAAACAGCTACTCCATTCACAGACACTACATTATTTTCAGTTACATCTTCGATTCCAGTTTTCACCCAACCTCCAATTGTACTGACTTCAAAACTATCTGCTGGTTGAATTTCTAAAATACGAATCGTATCTCCTGCTATTATCGTATCTCCGTCGGTTATGCTTATAATCAATTCTTTGACTGATTCAGCACCTTTACTGTCTTTTGCAGTAATCATCACCTTATGTTGCCCAACTTTTGTAAAATTGCTTTGTGGTATTGTTATCGTATTATTCGTTCCACTCGCTTGACGATCAATTGTTTGAGTAAAGCCTGTTCCATCATCTAACGTAATTATTAATTCAACGTCATCATTCTCAGGATCTGTTGCTTTAACATCAAATGTAATATCAGTGGCAATTGGCATTTTCAAGGTAATTGCTTCGACACTCGTCTCAATCACCGGTGCTTGATTACTCACTACTGGATTGTGTTGTAAGCGATCAGAACTAATGATCAAGTTAATGAACAATTTAAAATTTGCTCCTGTAAGTGCTGGTTCAGTTTCTCCACCTAAGAAGAATGATAAATTTTCTCGTTTATACATTGCATAATTATTTGTAATATCATACTTATTTATATCGTTAGCAGTAGGATCGTACATATTGTACAGTGGTACAATTTTTTCATCTTCTAAATTGAGTTGATACTTGGGAAATCTTGTCCCTTGAAATTTTAGCTCTTCTTGTTTCACCTCGAAAGGATAATCTGAAATAGGAGTAGTATTGATTTCATATCCTGTTGGTGTACCTAATTGTCTATTATCATTGTGGTATGAGAAACCATAAATCTTTTTAGTTCCTTGATTTGGTATTACTTGATAGGGTATTTCATCTCCAGAAAAATCTGTCGTGCCCCTGTTATCTTCAACAGCTGTCGCTGCACGCGTAAAATCATCAAAACGCGCTTGACCTAATACTGACCGGAAATTTTGAGTCAATGCTTGGCTAAATTGATTATCTGTATTCGATACCATCGTTCCCGAACCAAATAACATACCACCACCGTCTTGAGCATAGTCTACTAATTTTTGTATAAGTGTTTTCATATTAGCATCTGTTACTAATTCTGACTGCCCCCAATAATTCGTTGTAAAGCCTAGAACGATATAATCGTATGTTTTATATAAATCCAAATTTTCGGCTGCTAACTCGGCAAGATCTATTTTTCCTTTATCACTGCTACTAATTTCTTTCGTATGTATGATCAATTCATAGCCTTCAGTTGCTAATTGTCCTTTTATAGTTTCTAATTCAGCCCACGTTTTATCAGTCCACGTTTTATCAGTATCAGTTAATTGTAAAACATTCAATTTTTTTACTACTACTTGATTTTCCGCATTTTTATTTGGATCGATTTTGATATTACCTTGCTCGTAACTCTGAACTCCATTTTTTTCAACTTCAACTTTCCATGGTAATATCCCCGTGAAATCTGGATTGATTTCTATTTCAATCACACTATTTGCTGAGCTCATTGGTGTTGATATCATCAATTCATCTTCAGCGAAAAAACTATCACCATCTCCATCTAAAAATATTTTTACTGTTGCTTCAGGATCAGCTAGATTTTCAAGTGTAAATTTTACTTTTTTTTCTAAAACTTCTACTGTTTCACCAAGAACTTCTACCTTTGCAACCTTAAATGATGTTCGCTTTGCCGAATCCGTAAAATCTGTCACTATTTTTTCATTTGTAATCTCACCACCTAAATTGTGGTTTGGCAAATCATTTTCACTATTCAGTTTTGGAGATGTATATTCTTTTACATTGGATTGAGTTAGATTATCTAAGCCTTGATGCAGAATTTTCGTTAATTTTGAGTTGGGTGCTGCACTATTAATACTTTCATCGTAGTAAATCAGCTGTCCACTTTTTGCAAACTCAATTAATTCCTTTGCTTTAAGCTCAGTAATGTCATTTTCATTGTAATTTGAATTAACCTTGTGTTTAGGTGTGGCTCCATTTTCAGTGAGTTTTTTTAACAATTGCGTACTTTCATCGATAGCACACTCACTCGAATCCGTAGCTTTACACGTAAATTCAACTCCATCATCAATTATCTGCGAATATGATCTTTGCGCTTGGGCTTTTGAATTCCAATAATATTGTTCGACTAAACCATCATATTGGTTATCAATTTGAATCACATCGTAGTAACCATTAATTTGTCTTGTTCGTCCGATAAATTCAGGCATAGTTACTCGCTCAATTTGGATGAAACTTTCACCTATTTTCTCTGGGGCTTCTATTTTTGTTATTTCAGCTAATTCAACTGTTTGTCCTAAAGTAGAGCTCCAGTACGATCTAACAAATTCTCCCGGAATAATTTTTAAGACTTTAATTGGATTGTCTGCTGAACTACCAATTTCACTGATTGTTGCTAGGCCTACTTCTTGCGCGAGTGTAACAAGCGGCTGTCCGACACTGAAACTTAAGAGTAATGCCAGTGAAAATTTAATTATTTTGTTAATATATTGCATGTTGTACCCTCCTGATAATTTCGCATTCGGACAGTTGTTGTTTCACTGTAAGTAACGTCATGTCGCCCATTGCGTGCCTTAAAATTAAGCGTTAGTTTAAACTGATTAGCTTCTGGCATGAATTCGATTTCTTCGAGCGATCGCACAACCTCTGTCAGTTTGATTTGTTTTGTTTGATCGGTATCAGCATAACAAAATTGAATGATTGTGTTATCTTCATTTGCAGCTATACCACTTGCACTATAAGCTAAATCTTGAACTGTTTCAAATGCAATTGCCGTATCGCGTTGCAGTTGAGCTTTCACTTGATTATTTTGCATTCCTGTTGTATTAATTGCTAGTAATTGGAATATTAACGTCGTTACTAACCCCGTGATTGCAATGGTAGCTAATAACTCAACTAAGGTTATCCCTTTCTGATTGACACGCATTTGATCTCACTCCTTTTAATAAATAAGTTGCCAATTGGAAACTTTTACATGTTCCTTTACATCGTAATATGTTTGTTCAATTGATCTTACTTCACTCGTTGTTGCTCTTGTTTCTGTTGGTAAAACTCTTAATACACCTTGTAGTTGTTGGGTGTATTTTTCAAGTGTTGCTGCTAATTGTTCCTCACTCATTTTATTGACCATTGTTGAATTGGTGTTAATTGTCACATCACCACTTGCCATCACTGTTGTTGTTAACCCCATAGCTGCAGTATCGTTAATAATGACATTTCCATTTGTAATAACTAATTTAGGTGTTTGGTCAGTTACTTTCATACAAATATTTTTTGAGTCACATGTTCCATTCGTAATTTCAACTGTTTTCGTTGAATCGGGATTATAGACTAAATCACTCTCCGTCACTGCTGTTCCTTTTGTAAAATCAACGACATCTTTTGCTAGCGTTAAAATATTTGCCGGATTACTATTGTAAAGAGTTTGTAAAGCATTGGCATCTAAATCTGATAATCCCATACGATATACCTGATTTGCGTAGTTCTTTTGCTCGTTTTTAATTGGTTCGAGTTTGTCCGTTGTTGCTGGTTTTAAAACTTCAACTGTTCCATCCGTTTTCTTTCGAACAACTGCTCCAGCGGCAAATGTATTGTCTGGTAAGCTGACATTTCCATGTTGCAATTGTAACTGTGACTGTGTTGTTGCTACTAATTTCGCAATTTCCGCGAAGTATGTCGCTTTTTGTTGAACTGTCCACGACTCTATTCCGGTTGCAATTTTTTTTCCAGTAATTAGCTGTAACGGTTCAATATACTCATACACAAAATCTTCACACTCACCAATTTGTGCAGTAATATTTTGATCACTGCATAATGCTGCCATTTCACTTACAGGTAACGTGTACGCTTGATAATTTCCATTAACCGCCACTGATTCCCCTGTTTGATATGGTTTTGCTAAGTCAACAAATGCTGTTCCGGCAATGTATGCATTAGTTTTAATATTGATTGTTGCTAATGTATCTTTTTGATTGACAATAATACTACTTGAACTCCGTTGTTGGCCAACAGTATCAATACTTTTATCATTAATCCCGTAGAAATTATTTATTTTTACAATAGCACTTTCTTTTGTATTCATAACCAAGTCGTTATCAACAATTACCTTGTCTGCTTCTAACTTGCTCTGGTTCTCAATTAATACATTTTGTGCGTAAATACTTCCTACGTTTAATTTTCCACCTCGATTTATAACATTATGATTTGTACTCGCAATTCCATTTATGACTACATCTGTAGCATTATTATAAATACCACCACTATATTTACTCTGTAAATCAATGACTCCATTATTTTGGTCTGCTAGAGTTGGTGTCGTTTTTGGTTCGTTACCTTTGACGACAATATCACCATTTAAGACTAAGGCACTATTATTCAGTATGAAATCTCCATCAATGGTAAATAAATTTTTTGACAACACTTTAGAGCTTGGTTTGTCAAGTACTGCATTCCCATCCCATGTTGGTGCATTAATTTTAAAATCAGCTTGAACTCGTCTTAAGATATTTGCTTCTGTAAAATCGGACTGAACTGTAAATTCCCAATAAGCTGGATTACTTCCCTTTCTTTCAGTAAATTTAGCCGAATCTTCAACAATTATTATACTTGTTGAATCGGTCGTTCCACCTAAACCAACTGTACAATTAACAGTGCACTCTGGTGTGTAATCAGATGGGTAATACGCCAAGTTTTTTGCTGATTCTGCGTATTTATTGTTCATTGGATCTTTACCGATAAAGTCAATCACTGTTTGTTCAAAGACCTCTTCTGATGTTGCTTGTTGTTGTGCAAAATCAGTTGCCGTTATAAAAGTTCGTTCAACTGCGGCTTGCGCTAATGTAATCCCTGATTCGGCACCATAAAGGTTCTCAACTTGGTTCTTTTCAAAACTACGTAATTTTAGTCCTGTTGCTAGTGTCCCCATCACTGCGGCAGAAAGTATAAATAAGACTGTGAAGACCATTAGTACAACGACTAAACTTGAACCTTTTCGCTTTTTATGTTTTTTAGAATGATTCATCTCATCTACTCCTTACTCCGTTTGGAGAATAATTTGCCTTGTAGTTGTAAATGCTTCTGGTTTACCCGCATTTACAGTTACTTCGACTTCGTATAATGTTCCTAATTTCGTACTTTTCGCAACATCATATACTTGGACAGGACCATATGTTGTTAGTTTTGATTCTGGGTTAATTTTATTCCAAAGAATTTTAAACTCTTGTTCTTCTGGGTCAAAACGAATGACTGATGCTGATGCTGCTGCATCGTTAATTTGAATAACAATTTGACCATCGGGATTTGGTTCAATCGTAATTGGTTGGAGTCCTGTAACACTTAGACTTTCACTGCCACCGCTATACTTCATTTCAATTGGTTCCGAAGAAGTGATATTTATAATTGCTTGCGGTTCATCATCTAATGATTTAGGATTAGAAAATTTCAAAAGAACAGTATCCTTTTCTTGGTACGTTCCTTCATATGTCACTGTTCTTGCTTCACCCACAATTGCGCCTTCATTCGAATCAATGCCAGCATATGTGTTTCCGGTTGGTAATTTACCTTCATTTGCTAAATTTTCCATAATTGTTTGACCGACTTGTGTCGTATGTTGAATTTTTTTTGAATATTGTTCATTTCGCGTCATAACGCCAATTGAAGTTGAAAATGCTACTGCAACAATTCCGATAATTGCAAGTGCAGCAATGATTTCAACGAGGGAAACCCCTTTTTGGTTATTGACTTTCATTACTGTTTCACCACCACAACTGTTTCACTTACACCTTCAATTTCAATTCGTGGTGCTTCTTTATCGTCACCACGAACAAATACTACAACTGTTTTATCTGTTTTATTTTCAATTTTCAATTTCAATTTTGTCGTATCGCGACTATCAACAAGTGCTTCACTTGTTAATTCGACAATAATGTAATTCGATTGTGGAATAAAAGCTTCTTGTTGCCCTTTCGCTGGGTACGTTTGTTCACCAACTGTTTGTGAATACACATATTTTCCATCCACTTGACTAAAGCGCATTGATGCTTCAATCGTTCCATTTGTGTCGTCAACTAAATAACTTGATTTTTGCTCATCTTTTTCTTTTGCAAGCATAAAACTCGATAAATCAGAGTATGATGATTTTACAATTCCGATAAAATCACGTTTATTTTCATCAGCTGTAATTAATGTTTGTGTAAATGCACTCCCTAAAGTTGAGAATGGCACATCTTTTCCGTATTCACCAGTTAAGCCCCAAGCTTCTGGTTTGCTTTCTAAGCTTGGAATTGCATACAACTCAATTTGGAGTGATGCTGTTACATTTTTGTCTGCTAATGCTTTAATTGATGATTGCGTGATAATCATTCGGCTTGAATATGTTTCAATCGCTTT
>JBOFSL010000237.1:0-5027 GCA_051651525.1 Culicoidibacterales bacterium
TTGAACGCGGAATGTTAGTTGATTTAGGTTGTGGTACGGGAACGACAACAATTCCATTAGCCGCAAAATTTACAACCGCAGTTGGTGTTGATTTATCAGCAGAAATGTTAACAATTGCTCAAGAAAAAGCCCAGAAATCACCAATTCAATGGATTGAAGCCGATATGGCGGAAATTACCTTCCCTGAAGCAAGTGTTGATTGTCTAACAATTTTATGCGATTCACTGAATTATGTTGTCGAACCAGCAGCAGTGTTGGAAACTTTAAAACATTGTTATACGGCATTGAAACCAGGAGGGTTGTTGATTTTCGACGTCCACACTGTGAAAAAAATTCATGAAGTATTTGCTGATTTTAGTGAAAACGTTGTTGAAGATGAATTCAGCTATATTTGGAATAGTTTTGTACTTGACGAAGGTGAAGTTGAACACGAATTAACTTTCTTTGTCGAAACGCCATCAGGATTATATCAACGCTTTGATGAGTTGCATCATCAAAAAACCTATGAGGCAAATCACTATCACCAACTGTTAATTGAAAGTGGTTTCAAAAAAATTGATATTTCTGATAGTGCTGAATATGGTTTTGGCGAAGCTGAAATGAGAATGTTTTTCGTTTGTTCTAAATAAATTTCAAATTTTTTGAAAAAAAATAGCGTTTTCAATTGCAGTTCGCTTTGAACAGTGATAGAATAATAGAGCATTTAAAACAAATAAATCGGAAGGAGTTTTTCACAATGCAAAACAATTCAATATTTGGCGTATTACAACGTGTAGGTCGTTCATTCATGTTGCCAATCGCAATTTTACCAGTAGCTGGTTTATTTTTAGGAGTAGGGGGTTCATTCACTAATACGACTTTAATCGAAGCGTACGGATGGACAGCAGTTTTAGGACCAGGGACAGTCTTAAATACAATTTTAACAATCGTAAGTTCAGCAGGGGATGTAATCTTTGGAAACTTACCACTAATCTTTGCAATCGCAATCGCATTAGGAATGGCAAAAGCAGAAAAAGCAACGGCAGCTTTATCTGGGGCAATTGCATTCTTAGTAATGCAAGCAACGATTTCAGCAACTTTATTAACAACTGGGCAAATCGCAGTTGTTGATGGTGCTATTGTAACTGATTTAGCTGCAGGGGCAACTAAAATGGTTCTTGGTTTACCGTCATTAGAGTTAGGTGTCTTCGGCGGGATGATCATCGGGATCATGGTTTCAATTTTACATAATAAATTCTATAAAATTGAATTACCATCAGCTTTATCATTCTTCGGTGGAACACGTTTCATTCCAATCATTTCTGCAATCTTTGCGGTATTTGTTGGTTTAATCATGACATTTGTTTGGCCTTTCATCTTCAGCGGAATTACAGCAATCGGAAACTTTGTTGAAGTTAGTGGATACTTTGGGACATTCATTTATGGATTCATCGAACGTGCATTAATTCCATTCGGATTACACCATGTATTCTACTTACCATTCTGGCAGACAGCAGTTGGTGGTTCAATGGAAGTAGCTGGAACAATTATTTACGGAGCACAAAATATCTTCTTTGCTCAGTTAGCAGACCCAGCAACAACACAATACTCAGTTGAAGCAACACGTTTCATGGCTGGTAAATTCCCATTCATGATGTTCGGTCTTCCGGCAGCAGCATATGCAATGTATGTAACTGCTCGTCCTGAGAATAAGTCAGTTGTTAAAGGTTTATTGATCTCAGCAGCATTAACTTCATTCTTAACAGGGATCACTGAGCCACTTGAGTTCACATTCTTATTCTTAGCACCAGGATTATACTACGGAGTTCATGCAGTTTTAGCTGGGTTCTCATTCATGTTAATGCACATGCTAAACGTTGGAGTTGGGATGACGTTCTCTGGAGGGTTACTAGACTTTGTACTTTACGGAGTATTACCAGGGAACAGTGCAACAAACTTTGTTTGGATTTTAGTAGTCGGAGCCGTGTATGCAGTTCTTTACTTCTTCTTATTCCGTTTCTTCATCTTGAAGTTTGATTTAAAAACACCAGGACGTGAAGAAGATGGCGAAGAAGCAAAATTATACACACGTGCTGATGTAAATGCAGCCAAAAGAACAACAACTCAAGCAGCAGCTACAGCAGTTGATGAATTATCTGCAACAATCGTTGCAGGTCTTGGAGGGAAAGATAATATTTCTGACCTTGATAGCTGTGCAACACGTTTACGTGTAACAGTTAAAGATGCAGCGAAAGTTGATGATAAAATGTTAAAAGGGACTGGAGCAGCAGGACTTGTAAAGAGCGGGAATGGTATTCAAGTAATTTACGGACCACGTGTATCAGTTATCAAATCAAATATTGAAGAATACTTAGAACAAGTATAAACGTCAATAAGAAAAGTGGAAGAGTCAAACTCTTCCACTTTTTTTTGTTGACTAAAACTAGAAAAGTACAAAAGAAATTGCTATACTAAAAAAGTAAAAAGTAAATCAGGGGGTGAATATGGTGAACACTCGTGAAAATCAACAAATTAAAAAGTGGATTGAAACAATCGATTATCATCAAATCGATTTAATAAGTGAGTTTGGTAAGCAAGCAATGACCCAAATTAATCTGGCAACTGACCAACTATTGCACCAATTACGCAGTGCGTTAATCCAGAGTTCGGAAGTGTTATTTGAACAATTACAACAATTGCTCGAACAATGTAACCCTGATGACTTTCAGGTGAAACGCAGCAATGTACTGAGAAAGTTTTGGCTTAAAAAGTCAAATACGCAGCAACTCTATCAAAAGTATCAACAGCTTGGGGTAGAAATTGACCGCGTATATTTGAATGTTATTGCGCATCAACAAGAATTGAAGCAGTCGCTGTGGCAACTTGAACAAGTATATCAATTGAGCCAAGCAGGATTGACACAATTGATATTCATCTGTGAACGAATTGAACACTTATTACTACATTGGCAAAAATTACCATTGAACCCACATCAACCGTTTGAACAGGCAGCTTTAGGCTACGCTTTGGAACGCTTGGAACAAAGGTTAGTGGAATGTCAGTGTCATCAAACAATTGCTCAAGCAAACATGAAGCAAATTCGCATGATACAACAAACGAATAACTATGTAATTCAAGTAATTGAATCAGCATTTGTGGTCTTAGTGCCAACGTTTAAACAAGTTATGTTAGAAGCGATGAGTGAACAACATGAACAGATGCAAACTCAAGCCCTAAAAGCGTTAAATCACCGAATTGAACAAGAATATGCGCAGTATCATGGACAACAAAGTCAAGGCGTAGGACAAAAAGTAATCCAACAAACGCAAACACGGGCAGATCACCTTGAAGCGAGTTGGCAATTGATTGAACAAGGTATTCAGCAAGCACGAAAACTCGAGCAGCAACGCTACATGACCTATCAGCAAAGTCAAATCGCAATTCAACAAATCCAAGGGGGAACAGAATGATGAAAGTGTTGACACAAATTAGCATTGTCATTCTATTCAGTGTTATGGCAAGTATCGCAAGTATGTTCAGTATGGAATTAGTGATGATGACAATTCCAGTTTCAGTCCAAGTGTATCAAATTGGGATTGGAGCACTGTTTATTGCTTGGCTTGCAGTGTTCAGTCGAATTTACTTCGTATGGAAAAATCAAGAAAAAGAGGGAAAAAAAGATGAGTAAAAGTAATCAATGGAAAATGAATCGTCAACGGTATTTTGAGCAAATGGCTGATAAGAGTATCAGTTTGTTTTTTGCGGGGGAAGCTCCGAACAAAAGTGCGGATGAAGCGTATCGCTTTGTTCCCAATCGTAATTTTTATTACTTAACTGGTTTAACGGCACCAAAATTAGTCATCGTTTGCCAAAAAGGTGAAAAAGAAACGGTAACGGTATTTATTGAACGTGAAAACCCTGAACTCGCACGTTGGGTTGGCGCAACAATCACAAAAACTGAAGTTCAAACTCAAAGTGGAATTGAGAGTGTTCGGTATTTAGATGAACTAGAAACATTTGTTAGCACTTGTTTCCTTTACCAAAAATTGTCACGTTGTGCCCTTGATTTAACGCGACAAAATTTAGCAGAATCATCAACGCCAGCCCAAAATTATGCAAAAAAATTACAATTCGCATATCCGGCTGTTAGCATTGATGATGCTCAAGAGGATTTAGCCAAATTACGGATGATTAAATCACCAGCTGAAGTCGCGAAAATTGAAGCAGCAATTGCTTTGACGAAAGCAGG
Organism: Culicoidibacterales bacterium; assembly: GCA_051651525.1. Taxonomy (GTDB): domain Bacteria; phylum Bacillota_I; class Bacilli_A; order Culicoidibacterales; family ZOR0006; genus ZOR0006. Next base: position 4,229 of record JBOFSL010000237.1, read on the forward strand.
AATTGCAAATATGGCCCGGGAAATCAAACCAAATATGACGGAAAACCAAGTCGAAGCGTATTTTGACTTCACGTTAAAACAAGGTGGAGCAACTGATTTTGCTTTCCCAACTATTTGCGCAGGTGGGATAAACGCAACAACGTTGCACTATAATGACAATAATCAAGTATTACAAGATGGCGAGCTACTCTTGCTTGATTTAGGTGCTCAAATTGAGTATTATAATGCAGATATTTCACGAACATTTCCGATTAACGGGAAATTCACACCAAGACAACAAGTTATTTATGAAATCGTCTTAGCATCAATGTTAGCAGTTGAAGCAGCAGTTCGCCCGGGAATTACGTTGCGCCAATTAAATCAAATCGCTGCTGATGTACTTGCAGATGGGTGTGTATCTATCGGCTTAATTCAAGAGAAGAGTGAAATCACACGGTATTATATTCATTCGATTGGTCATCATCTGGGGTTAGATACGCACGATATTGGTGACACACGTAAACCTTTAGAAGCAGGCATGGTGATTACCAATGAGCCTGGTTTGTATATTTTAGAAGAAGCGATTGGAATCCGCTTGGAAGATGATTTACTCGTAACCGAAACAGGGTGTCGAAATTTATCAAGCTCAATTCCAAAAACAATTTCGGAAGTCGAAGCCTGCATGCAGCGCTAAAATCAAAAAAGTCAGGTTAATGATCTGACTTTTTTGATTTTACAAATAAATAATTCGCTTGAATTTTGATTATAAAATGGTAAAATGAAATCAATTTATCGACGTGTAGACGGTGAGAGTAGCCTT
>JBOFSL010000238.1:0-2820 GCA_051651525.1 Culicoidibacterales bacterium
ATGTTTGGTGAAATGGACTTAGAAAATCCAGTCTGGTGTTATGAATTTGGTACAGGAGTTCCCTATTATTGTGTATATCACTAACAACTCTGAAGAAAGGCTTCTTAAAAGTCTTTCTTTTTTTTATTATCGAAAGGAGAATGAATATGAAGAAAATACTTACAATTTGTACTGCATTAATCTGTACAATTGCACTTTTATCTACTAAAACAACGGTTGATGTTTCTGCAACAGAAGCAGATAAGCCTAAACCGTATACTAGCGAAGAAATTCAAAAAATAATTGAATCAACAAAAAAATTAGTTGAGAACGAGCCGATAAAAACTATTTCTGAATTACGAGGCGAAAGTACACCGTTTGCTTTACAAGGTGAAGAAGAGAATGAACTCATGTATCCAATTGGAAAAGTTGGAGATGAAATTTTATATTCATCACAAGAATTAACAGAAGCAACACTCCAACCGAGTGATCCAGAAATGCAAAATGCTGAACTTAGTCGTGCCTCGGTGGGTGTAGTTGATGGAGAAGTTTTACTTCCAATTGGAACATATACCTATTCAACACCGATGTATATGCTCGGAGCAGATTATGTATATTGTCTACAACCAGATAACGGATTAGCATCAGGTAATTACCAATCACAAACAACAGTTACAGATAGAAAAATAGCATCGGTAGCCTCTAATGGATTCCCTTATAATCGCACGTTTAATGGGGTAACATATACGGATGAACAAGCCTATATTCGAACATGGATGGCTTTAAATCATGCATATAGTGGTAAATTTAATAAAGACACGATGAAAAAAGATTCAGGTGTCGCATGGTTATTAGCAAAAATGGATGCTCTGGATGTAGCAGATTATAGTAAACCAACTTTAGATCACACAACTTCAACCATTGGAGCAGATGGTCAAACCGGTTCGTTTACGGTTACTAATGTTCCTACTGGAGCAACGATTCAAGTTACTGCACCAAGTGGTATGGCAGCCGTTGTCGATGGCAATAAATTTTATTTGAAAAAAGGAACAGCCAGTTCTGGAAATCAAACAGGGAGTGTTAAGTTTATCAATAAAAGTGAGGCAGTAATGCTTACATATGGAGGAGCAGGGACAACACAAAATCTAGGGAAACCTCAAGCGTTCAAAGATCCATCAGTACCAAGCAATTTTACAATAACTGTACCAGTGAGTACTGCAAAAATCACTATTAACCACATCAATGATTTAAGAGGTGAAGTGATTCATACAGAATCAAAAGATGTTACTATTGGAACGGTTGTGACAGATAAAGTGAAACCTGAAATCGTTAATCCAAATGAATCAGGTACAACGTTTATCCCAACAAATCCAGATCAAACGTGTAACGTGACCGTAAATAGTGATACAACGTGTACATTGAATTATCGTAAAAAAGCAACAATTAACATTAATCACATTGATATTGATACATTAGTAAAGTTGGAAAACACACTAACAGAAACTAAAAAAGAAGGGGATAAATTTAGTTATGGACTAAAAGCTTTCGCTAATTTTCGTCCGCAACCACGAACACAATCATATTCAGGAACAGTAGCGATACCAACAGTCCAATATACATCAACTTCATGGGGTGGAACAATTGAACAGCGTAAAGAGGATTCATTCTCTGGAACGATAGGTCAATCAAAAGCACTTTCATGGATTCTCGCGGAAGTGAAAAATGTCTCAAATGTTGGTATTGAACTGCGAGTATGGGGGAATGTGACGAATAAATGGTATGCTTGGGGACCTCTTGCATCAGGAGGAGGCGGTGATAAAATTGGTCAAATTCAAATGCATTTAACTGGAACAGATGCCAATAGATATGACTTATATTATCGTGGAAATACGTCTGGAACTGGATGGGAATCTTGGAAAAAATCGGGAACGAAAGAAGAACCAGTTTCAATGGTAGCAACTGGAAAAACAATTGAAGCCTACCAAGTGAAACTCGTTCCTAAATCAGGTGATAAACAAGTATTCAATCATGATTTTACCTATAAAGCACAATCAGCAATCACAATTAACCATCGTGATGTTGTGACTGGCGCAAACTTAGGGATTGAAACAATGCTTGTTGATCGCAATTCAACAGCACCGGTAACCGCAAAACCAAACGACCACTTTACAACAACAGTCGAAGGGGTAACAATTCCATACAAACAAGAAGAAAATACACCAACGAGTGTAACAGTGACCGGAAACGGTAATGCGCAAACAGTCACTTTTGATTATCGTAAAGAATTTACACATACTATCAAATCAATGAATGGAAAAATACCAACACAACAGATTGCACCAATGGTAACTATTAAACAGTTAGATCAAAAAAACTATGTGTATACAACAGAAAATGCCAATAAACCAACTGATAAAACATGGATTGCAACACCAAAAGATCACCGATATACAGGTACTACAAACAAAAATAACGAATTTATTTTCTATTTCAAATTACCAATTGCTGATCCAACAATTAGTGTTGAAACTGTTAATCCACATAAGGAAGTAGCCTTTAAAGGATTTTTCGAGTGGCAATTAAATAAATCAAGCGAAACAGCGAAAAGTGATATTATCCTTGAACAAAATTTAATAAAAAGGGGGAGTCACTATGCTGTCCGGAATGAATTTGGAACAATTACAGATAAAACAAGTAATAAAATTTTAGCAACTAAACAGACTGCCGATGGCTTTAAATTGAAAATAGATTTATTAGCGACTAACGTGAAAAATAAAGATATTGAGTATAAAGCCGGTTACGAATTTACAAACTTCTTCTTCCGTAACTACGAATGTATAG
>JBOFSL010000239.1:0-1206 GCA_051651525.1 Culicoidibacterales bacterium
GTTCATGTAATGTCACTAAAATATTTTCAGTTTCAGTATTACTTGGGTTTAAGCTAATCTCATCTTCTCCTGGAATTGAGAAACCTTTTGCTGCTCCCATTTTAGGATTCCATGGAACAAACTTCACATTTTCTTGATCTACAATATACTTCACTGCCTTGAATATATCATCATAATTTTCTACCTTTGTTCCAATATGTTTATTTGGATAAAGCTCTGGATAGCGTTCTGCTGGTAATGTCGTTTGTGTCACGTCAAATACTTTCCCAAATGTATAACTCCGCTTTTCAATGACTTCATATTTATTATTGTTTGCCCGCTGTTGCTGTGATTCAGAAAGCTTACTAAATGTTAAATATCCATCTTCTGTGTCATACAGTTTATACATAACTGGTACAAGGATATTAATTCCATGTTCTCCTTTCTTAACGCTCACACCGTAATCTTCTTTCCACGTTTGAAATGAAGCAACTGCTTTAGCACCTTTATATTGTTGTTGGATAAACATCATATTCCGTGTCGAATAGCCGTAAAAACCATCCATAAACTCAAATAATTCTTTGAGCTGTTCTGGTTCAACGAAATAATTTTTGATTTTATCGTTCATCTCATCTAACGCACCTTGGACGGAAGCATATACATCCTTATACGTATTTTCAGTATATTTGGGCATTAAAACGTCCCATCTTCGAGTTCAACGACCGTTTTACTCATGAAGTCAAATGGCACCACGACCATTTGATCTAATTCAAGTTGATGTTGATAGAGTGCTAATAATGCTTCATCTTCACACAAAATCGTCCGTTCAATTCCCTTGTACAATAACGCGACTGTTCGTTCTACTTTACTCACACTCATGAGTGTTCCTAATTCATATGTTTGCTTTTTCATATCTATTTCCTTCTTTCATTGCGTTTTTCAATTTTATTTTGGTTGACTACATCATCAATAATACAAAATTCTTGTAACGTTTGCACTGATAATGCATTTAAATATGGTTGAATTTTCTCTACTTGCAAAATTTCATCGATACATTCATTTTTATTTGCATATTGAGTATAGTATTCAATCCACTTTTTTTGTTCTTTTGACGTAAGCTCCTGATTCAAAATATGCACTGGAATTGCTCCAAGTTCATAACCTACCTGTTGATCATATAAATGATCGTATTCGACTACGACTTCAACTCCCGATGCTGTTACTTGT
>JBOFSL010000240.1:0-5633 GCA_051651525.1 Culicoidibacterales bacterium
CAGCTAACTTAACGAAAATGGCTGAAATTGGGGCACGTGGTGTCACGATGTTAATGTCAGATAGTACGAATAGTGAAGTGCCAAACTTTACTTTAAGTGAACGTAAAGTCGGTAAGAGCATTAAGAGTATTTTCCACAAAGCAAGTGGTCGTGTAATCGTTGCGACGTTCTCTTCGAATGTGCACCGTGTTTCACAAATCATTGAAGCTTCACTCCAAGATGGTCGTAAAATTGCGATTTTCGGACGGAGTATGGAAAATGCGATTCGCCTTTCGCAAGAACTTGGGCACATCGTTGTTCCCGAAAATACGTTTATTTCTGAACGTGAAATCAACCAATTGCCAAGTGATGAAGTAACGATCATTTGTACTGGTTCACAAGGGGAAGCGTTAGCTGCGCTTTCACGAATTGCAAACGGGACACACCGTCAAGTTTCAATTATTCCTGGTGATACGGTCATTTTCTCATCTTCACCAATTCCTGGAAATGTGAACAGTGTCAACCGTGTAATCAACTTACTGTACCGTGCTGGTGCTCATGTTGTCCACGGAAAACTGAACAACGTTCATACATCAGGACATGCTTCACAAGAAGAACAAAAACTGATGATTCAATTAATCAAACCGAAATACTTCACACCAATGCATGGTGAGTACCGCATGTTAAAACTACATGCTCAACTTGCAATTGACTGTGGTGTTCCAGAAGAAAATAACTTCATCATTAAAAACGGTGAAGTGTTAGCGATGAATTGCGGGCGAGTTCGTCATGCAGGACAACTTCCAACTGGAGATGTCTACGTTGACGGAAACAGTATAGGTGGAATTGGTAACGTTGTCATTCATGATCGGAAAACATTAGCTGAATCAGGACTCCTTCTTGCCGTGGCAACTGTCGACTTAAAAACACGCACGTTGCTTTCAGGACCAACAATCGTTTCACGCGGATTCGTCTACGTGAATGAATCAGGTAGTCTGATTTATAATGCTGAACGCCTTGTTCGCGAGCGTCTCAAAGAGACATTTGCAAGTAGCAAAAAGAATATTACCTTTACTGATTTAAAACAAAGTTTCACTGAAGATTTGAAAAAATTCATCTTAGACCAAACTGGTCGTGAACCAATGATTTTACCAGTCATTATGGATATTAACGACTAAACAAAAAGGGCTGTATCACAATGACTATTTGAACTAATAGTCATTGTGTGATACAACTCTTTTTTGTTGTTCATTTTTGAAAAATGGTCTCTTTCTTTTCCCTATGCAACTGGTGTTCAATCCCAACTTCGACTTTTCCACGCGTTAAAAATCTTTTTAAGCGACAATTGTATAATTCTCTTGTCGTTTTTTTCATAATCAAAGTATACAGAAAAAGCGGTCGTAAGAACGCTTTTTTGTGTTTTATACCCTTTTAGTAGCTGATTCGTTTTGATACAGCCCTTTTTTTATTTCTGTTTTTTGATTGTTAAGTAGGCTTTGCGTTTTTGCTCTGGAAATTTTTCAATTGCATACCGCAGCATTGTCCGTGGCATCAACGGAGTGTATTGATCAAGAAATTCGTAAAGCCGGGCTTCATTTCGTTTCCCAGCCTCACGTAGCAACCAACCAATTGCTTTATGCATCAAATCATGGGGGTGATCAAGCAAAAAGATAGCTAGTTCATAGAGCAAAGCATCTTCTCCATGACGAATCCACGCGAATTGACTAATAATCGCCATTCGTTGTTCAAACAACGCTGAACTTTTCGCTAACCGCCACACTTCAGCAATTGCTTGCTGTTCGTACAGGTACGGACCAATAAAGTGTGGGCCAAGAGTATCAACTAAATCCCAATTATTCATTTTTTGCGCATGTTGCACATATAACTGATAAAATTGCGGACCTTTCTTGTGATCACGGCGATATTGTTCATTGATAACCATCGCAGCTAGTAATCGTACTTCATGCAGTTCGCTACACCAAAGCTGCTCAACTACGCTCAATTCAACTGTCTTGGCCTGTTTCATCATTTGGCGAACTTGTGGATTCGTTAACCCACAAAATTGATCCGGGTAGCCATATCCACCCGGAAATGCTTGTAAATACTGTTGGCTTCTTTCCGCTCGTGCCGGTGTTGCTTCAATTGAAAATTGATCGATAATGTCCTGATATGTTGCCATCAAGCTTCCTCCACTCGTTTTCACTTTATATTGCTTAGCTTACCGACTTTACTCATTCCTGTCAATATCGATTTGCCTACAAAAAAAGCAGCTAGGGCTACATCCTTCGCTGCTTTTTATTGATTTATGGGACAGCATACACAAAACAATTACGGGCTACATCCGGTCCTGTTTTTCACACGTTGTGTCCATTGATTTGAAAATTTGTCTCAGTGGTCAATGGCTTGCTTCGGGCTACATCCTTTACAAACTAGTTACTCACTGAAACGGGGTTATTTTAAACCTTGAAGTATTTGATCAATATGTGTTCCGTATTTGAAAGACGTATCGATTTTAAATACTAAAGCCGGTACCGCGCGCATTTTGACACTACGTGCCAATTCGCGGCGAATAAATGCTTTTGCACGAGTTAATGCTTCAATTCCCGCAATTTCGTCTTTTTCATTACCCATGAAAGTAACATAAATTGTGGCAATTGATTGGTCACCAGTTAAATCAACGGCAGTAATTGTCATTAATCCAACTGATGGGTCTTTCACTTCGCGTGAAATAATTTGTGTTAACGCTTTTTGGATTGATCCTGCTAAGCGTTGTGTTTTCACATTTGCCATATTGGTCACCTCAATTATTTACGTTTACGTTCAACTTCTTCAAGTTTCGCTGATTCAATCATATCGCCCTCTTTAAGGTCGTTAAATTTCTCAAGCATGATTCCACATTCGTACCCAGTGTTAACCACTTTCGCATCATTTTTCTCACGTTTTAATGAAGCTAACTTACCTTCATAAATAACGATTCCGTCACGAATAACGCGGGCAATACTATCACGTTCAATTGTTCCATTAGCAACAATACATCCGGCAATCGTTCCAACTTTTGAAACTTTGAATAATTGACGAACTTCCGCTTGACCAAGAATTTTTTCTTCGAATTCTGGATCTAACATTCCATGCATCATTGATTCTAATTCTTCAATTGCTTTGTAAATGATATTGTGTAAGCGAATTGATACGCCTTCACGATCTGCTAATTCACGTGTTTTCGCATCAGGACGAACATTGAATCCGTATACGATTGCATTAGAAGCTAATGCTAATGATACGTCTGATTCAGTGATTGCTCCAGCACCTGAACGAATAATTTTAACACGAACTCCGTTAACATCGATTTTGTTGAATGAACCAACTACGGCTTCAACTGAACCTTGTACGTCAGCCTTCACGATAACATTAACTTCTTTAATATCACCTTCAAGGATTTGTTGTGCTAAATCTTCAAGACTCATTGCTGATGATGCTGAACGTTGTTGCACTAATGCTAACTTCGTACGCTCTTCACCGATTTGACGAGCTTGTTTTTCGTTATCGAATGCAGCAAATTTATCACCTGCAGCTGGTACGCCAACTAAACCTGTTAATTCAACTGGTGTTGATGGTTTCGCTTCAGTTAAACGGTTCCCTAAATCATCTTCCATCGTACGAACACGTCCGTATGTATTTCCGACAACAACTGGATCTCCGACACGTAATGTTCCAGCTTTTACTAATAACGTTGCAACTGGCCCACGTCCTTTATCAAGACGAGCTTCAATAACTGTACCAACAGCTAACCGATCAGGGTTTGCTTTGTATTCATTCACTTCAGAAGTTAATAAAATCATTTCGATTAATTCATCAATTCCAAGTTTTTCTTTAGCTGATACTTGAACGAAGATTGTATCTCCACCCCATGCTTCAGAAAGAACACCAAGTTCTGCTAATTCTTGCATTACGCGATCAGGATTTGCTCCTGGCTTATCAATCTTATTGACTGCAACAATCATTGGTACTTCAGCAGCTTTCGCATGCTCAATCGCTTCGCGTGTTTGTGGCATAACACCATCATCCGCAGCAACAACGATAATCGCAATATCCGTTACTTGGGCACCACGGGCACGCATTGTTGTAAATGCCTCATGCCCCGGTGTGTCTAAGAACGTTAATAATTTTCCATCATGCTCAATTTGGTATGCACCAATATGTTGCGTGATTCCACCAGCTTCGCCAGCAACAACACGTGTATTACGAATTGTATCAAGTAAAGTTGTTTTACCGTGATCAACATGTCCCATGATAGTAATAACTGCTGGACGTGATTGTAACACCACTCCTTCAGCTTCTTCGAAGTACTTGTCAAGGTCAGTTGCATCAGTTGAAACTTCACGTTCAACAATTGCATTATTTTCTGTTGCTAATAACTCAATTGTTTCTTCTGTTAATTCTTGATTTAATGTTGCCATTACGCCAAGTTCTAACAATAAGTATTTAATAATTTCGCTTGCTTGCACACCTAATTTGTGTGAGAACTCGCTGACTGTTAATGTATCAACGTATTTAATTACTTTCGGTCCAGAATTTTTGCGTGCTTCTTCTTGACGACGACGGTTTTCTTCTTGTTGTTTTTCTTTTTGACGACGGCGTAAGTTACGACGCTCCTCATCTTTACGTTGTTTGATTGATTTTTTTTCTTCACGATCAGTTACAACATCAATCCAGTTTTTATCTTCGCGTTTTACACGTGAGCGATCTTCACCACGAAGAGCGATTTGTGCTTGTGCATCTGTTTTGATATCAGAGATTTGACGTTCTAAACGGCCACCTTGTCCGCCTTGTCCACCTGGACGGCTTCCATTACGATCGTTGTTGTATTGAGGACGTTGTCCGCCTTGTCCACCTGGACGGCTTCCATTACGATCGTTGTTGTATTGAGGACGTTGTCCACCTTGTCCGCCTTGTCCACCTGGACGGCTTCCATTACGGTCGTTGTTGTATTGAGGACGTTGTCCACCTTGTCCGCCTGGGCGATCATTGTTGTATGAAGGGCGTCCACCTTGTCCTCCAGCTGGGCGATCATTGTTGTATGAAGGACGTTGTCCACCTTGTCCTCCAGCTGGACGATCGTTGTTGTATGAACGACGTTCAGCACGTTTTGGCATTTCACGGTATGAGTTTGGTAATTGCTCTCCGTCAGTGATTCCACGTGTTTTATTGTTATAGTAAGGACGACGTTCCCCAGCTGCTTCTACTGGTTCTAAGCGTTCTCCTGCTGATGGACGGTATTGACGTGGGCCATTATTATATGGACGACGTTCTCCATCACGTTGCGGACGATCTCCCGTTGGACGTGGACCATTATTATGTGGACGACGTTCTCCTTGTGGGCGATCTCCATCACGTTGTGGACGATCTTGGTTTCCTGCAGCTAATAATGTGTTAAATTCAGCTTTTTTTCCATTTAATTGCTGTACTTCTTGGTCTGAAAGTAATGTCATTGCATTTCGTACATTCATATTTAATTGTTGTGCTACTGTCACAACATCGCGTGCTTGTAAATTATTCTGTTCTGCGTACTCGCGTACTCGAATTTTTTCACTCATATTAAAAATTCACCTCTAATTGATTGGCTTCTATTCTTCCGCGCTCGTTGACCGAACACG
>JBOFSL010000241.1:0-3007 GCA_051651525.1 Culicoidibacterales bacterium
TGGAAGCTTATTTGCCATGGGCAGAAAAGATTCAAGTAACTTGTGCCAAAATATAACAATATGAAAAGCTCACTGCTTCTGGACTTATTGTACCAAGGCAGTGAGCTTTTTTATATACGGTGGATAGTTACTTGCTTACTTTTTATTGCTATTTAACGTGAATTTTTGTATGATTAAAAAGATAAAAAAAGACAAAAGAGGGTATTTAACATGAAGAAAATTTTACTTATTAGTGTGATTGCAATTGCTGCTTTTGCAGTTGTATTGACATTACAATCACAACCAACACAAGAAGAAACGCAAACGTCAACATCAACAGAAACACAACCGTATGTCGCAACAGAAAATGTGCCGACAGCGACAATCGAATTTGCGGATTACGGGACAGTAGTTGCCGAACTGTACCCAGAAGTAGCGCCAAATACGGTTCATAATTTTATCGAATTAGCACAATCAGGTTATTATGATGGGTTAAGTTTCCACCGTGTCATTGAAGGCTTTATGATCCAAGGTGGTGATCCAGAAGGAACAGGACAAGGTGGACCAGGATATGCGATTCCAGGTGAATTTGCCGATAATGGTTACGAAGCACCAACGCTTTCGCATGAAGTTGGTGTTTTATCAATGGCGCGTACCCAAGCACCAGATAGTGCAGGAAGTCAATTCTTCATCGTCAGTGGTCAAGCAAGTCATTTAGATGGTCAATACGCAAGTTTTGGAAAAGTTGTTGAAGGTTTAGAGATCGTTGAATCAATTCAAAATGTTGAAACAAACAAGTCAGATGCACCAAAAACACCCGTTATTATGACAAATGTTGTGATTGAATTAAATGGATATGAACCAGCACCAGTTGAAAAAATCGCTGAGTAATTTTGAAACACATCATTCGATGTGTTTTTTTTGAATCTACTTGTAAATTCTCATTTTTATCAAGAAAATATAAACGTTTTTTAATACCGTTTAGCTGAATAAACATCCAAATTACATTGCCTTTCACCGTGAAAAATGATATAATTTCGAAATGTAAATCAAGAAATTTTTTTCTGATTCAGAAGGAAATATAATTCTTGAACATGTGGAGGTAGCAAATGATTACAGTAAGTAATGTTAGTGTTTTATTCTCAGATCGCAAATTATTTGAGAACGTGAATATCAAATTTGTTCCAGGAAACTGTTACGGGTTAATTGGAGCAAATGGAGCAGGGAAATCAACATTTTTAAAAGTATTATCTGGAGATATTGAGTCGACAAGTGGAAACGTACATATCGCGTCAGGTTTACGTTTAGCAATGTTACGTCAAGATCACTTTGCTTATGAAGAAATGCAAGTTTTAGAAACAGTTATCATGGGACACAAACGTTTATATGATATTATGAAAGAAAAAGACGCATTATACATGAAACCTGATTTTGATGAAGCTGACGGTATGCGTGCAGCTGAACTTGAAGGTGAATTTGCTGAAATTAATGGTTGGGATGCTGAATCAGATGCTGCCGTATTATTAAGTGGATTAGGAATCAAAACTGACCTACATGACAAATTAATGTCAGAGTTAAAAGGTTCGGAAAAAGTAAAAGTATTACTTGCGCAAGCATTATTTGGAAATCCAGATATTCTTTTACTCGATGAGCCGACGAATAACTTGGACATCAAAGCAATTCGTTGGTTAGAAAACTTCTTAATGAACTTTGATAACACTGTTATTGTCGTATCCCATGACCGTCACTTCTTAAATAAAGTATGTACACATACAGCTGATGTTGACTTTGGGAAAATCAAAATTTATGCTGGAAACTACGATTTCTGGTATCAATCAAGCCAGTTAGTTCAACGTATGATGCAAGATTCGAACCGTAAAAAAGAAGAGAAAATGAAAGAATTACAAGACTTCATCGCTCGCTTCAGTGCTAACGCTTCGAAATCGAAACAAGCAACATCACGTAAGAAAACATTGGAAAAAATTACGTTAGATGATATTACACCATCATCACGTCGTTACCCATTTGTTGGATTTACGCAAGAACGTGAAGTTGGAAATGAAATCTTATCAATCGATGGTTTAACAAAAACAATCGATGGTGTGAAAGTATTAGACAACGTTTCATTCCAATTACAAAAAGGTGATCGCATCGCTTTAACTGGACGTAATGATATCGCGTTAACAACGTTATTCAAAATCGTTATGGGTGAAATGGAAGCTGATTCAGGAACATTCAAATGGGGAGTAACAGTGACATCGTCATATATGCCACGTGACAACTCACAATACTTCAATGGCTTAGATATGAACTTAGTTGAATGGTTACGTCAATATTCACCACTTGATCAATCAGAAAGCTTCTTACGTTCATTCTTAGGACGTATGCTCTTCTCTGGAGAAGAAGTACTGAAAAAAGTACCTGTTCTTTCAGGGGGAGAGAAAATGCGCTGTATGCTTTCACGCATGATGTTAACAAATGCCAATGTGTTAGTGTTAGATGATCCGACCAACCACTTAGACTTAGAATCAATCACGGCATTGAATGAAGGTTTAACACGTTTCCCAGGAACAATGATCTTCACATCGCACGATCAACAATTTGTTGAGTCATTAGCAACACGTATTATCGAAATTACACCAGCGGGAATTTTAGATAAAGAAATGAAATACGAAGAGTACTTAGATGACAAAACAATCCAAGCACAATTAGACGAAATGTACGGCGAAAGCTTATAGAGAGTGCCCGACTGAGGTGTTATCATTCGAGTAATCTAGGGATAGAATCAAGATGATAAAAAAATAAACACGATTGACAGGTATCTGAGATGCCACCCGTTCAATCGTGTTTATTTTTGAAATTCGAAACCGGAAGCGTATTTAAAAACAGAGCGTCTGACGGTAGTTATCCAAAGTTATAAAGGAAAGATAGTGCAACACAAAAAAATGTGTCGCACTGTCTTTTTTTCACCCCAAATAGTAAGAGGGAAACAAAAAAGCTTTGTAATTCGAATCACTTGGGTTATAAT
>JBOFSL010000242.1:0-2368 GCA_051651525.1 Culicoidibacterales bacterium
ACTGGTCAAATAATTGATTATGTTGGTGGAGAGAGTGATTTAGCAACAAAAATAATTCGAACAATCGGTGATCCACAACAACGCTTCCAAGAAGATGGCGTCCGAATGTTGCGTGCTATTCGCTTTGCGATCCGGTTTGGGTTTACAATTGAAGCACAGACGTGGCAAGCATTATCAACATGTGCGCAGTATTTAACACTAATTGCCAAAGAGCGACAACGTAAAGAATGGGATTTGATAGTGAGTAGTGTCAATTATGATAGTAACTTGATTCCTAGCGATTTAGCAAAAATTTGTTTTGGAGCACAGTGGCAAAGAATTCTAGCCTTTCCAACACAAGACGGAAATCAATTGCAATTTTGGGCGTTCGTACAGCTCGTGAGCGAAATTGATTGGAAATATCAAAAAAAAGAGCGAGCACTGAGTCAGTTAGTACGGGAAAGGTTGACACAGCCAGAAAGTATTCGCTATTTAAATTTAAGTTTAGCACAGGCGTGCGCGATGGAACGTATTTGCTGCGCATGGAAACAACGAACGTACAATCAGCATGACGTTGAACGTCAGTATAACCGCCAAGTGATTACAGATGTCCGAACATTAGCGATAACGGGCCTAGATTGTCAACAAATGGGTATTGAAAAATCTCAAATTAAAGCGAATTTATTCAATTGTATCCAAGCTATTAACGAAAACAAAATTCAAAATACGAAACATGCGTGTGTAGCGCATATAGAAGAGGCAATTTATGGAAAAGAAAATAGCATTAACATTAATTAAAAATGGTAGCCTTTCAATCTCACGCTTGTTAATTCAGTATTATCATCAATTAGGCATGAGTGAGGCAGAACTCGTATTTTTATTGCAAATCTTTGATTTTGCAAGTGATCAAAACTACTATCCGAGTCACCAAGAATTGGCGAAACGTATGGGAAAAAGTGTTGAAGAATGTTTGCAATATATGCGAAATTTGATGCGAAAAAATTTATTATCAATTCAAACGCATACACAAGGTGGTGTGATTCAAGAAAGTTACGATGTCTCACATGTGTACGAACGGATTTACACACAAGTGTTTGAATTAGCAGATGAACAACGAGAACAAGAAGAAATTGTCCAAGAACAACAAACGATGGCACATTGCGTTGCCGCGTTTGAACAAGAGTTTGGACGACCATTATCAGGAATGGAAATTGAAATGATTGGTCACTGGGCCGATGACTTCCCGGCAGCGATATTAATCGAAGCGTTACGTGAAGCCGTGTTATCAAACGTCTTGAATTTCCGATATATTGATAAAATTTTACTCGAATGGCATAAAAAGCAACTTGTGACAGTTGAACAAGTCCAAGCGCAACGACTCCATAATCATCGTGCTGTGAAGCCAGTTTCGAAACCAATCGAGCCCCAAAGTGATTTTTATTATTATGACTGGCTAGCTGACGAGGAAGAGTAGCATGAAGGAACAGCAACGCGTAGAAAAAATTATTACTGTTTTTGAACAATTGTATCCGAATGCGGAGTGTGAACTAACGTATCGAAATACCTTTGAATTACTTGTAGCGGTGATGCTTTCGGCACAAACTACTGATGTTAATGTCAATAAAACGACGCCTGGATTATTTGAGGCATATCCAACGCCACAAGCGATGATGCACGCGCCAATTGATGAAATTGAGATGAAAATTAAGACATTAGGCTTATTTCGGATGAAAGCAAAAAATTTGCAATCGCTAAGTCGAACGCTCATTGAACAGCATCAAGGTGTCGTGCCAAGTGATGAAAAGGCGCTCGTTGCTTTAGCAGGAGTCGGTCAAAAAACAGCAAATGTTGTATTGTCTGTTGGCTTTGGCATCCCTGCTTTAGCTGTCGATACCCACGTCCATCGCGTGAGTCAACGATTAGGACTCGTACGCAAAGGCAGTGATGTCGTCGCAACTGAGCGAAATTTACGACGAAAAATCCCGCGAAATCAGTGGATTAAGTTTCATCATCAAGCAATTTTCTTTGGAAGATATCACTGTAAAGCAAAAAATCCTAGATGTGGGATGTGCCCGTTATTTGATATTTGCCAAGAGAATCAACGTTTTGATAATCTCTAAAACGGTTTCAAATAGTTATTGGTAATAAAATAGCAAAAAATCCAAGAAAAATCTTTTTTTTTATTGACAAAAAAGCTAAAATGGACTAATATAAATCATGCACTAAGCGTTAACAAACGTTCTGAGCAAGATGGCCCGTTGGTGAAGCGGTTGAACACACATGCCTTTCACGCATGCATACACGGGTTCGAATCCCGTACGGGTCACCATTTATATTTTTTCCCGGGGGATTAGCTCAGCTGGGAGAGCATCTGCCTTACAAGCAGAGG
>JBOFSL010000243.1:0-3288 GCA_051651525.1 Culicoidibacterales bacterium
ATGAATGAACAAAAAACACCAACAGCATTAACAACTGAGATGAATAACTTTTTAGCAAACTTAAATGTAATGTATGTCAAATTACATAACTTACACTGGAATGTCACTGGTATGGGATTCTTCGAAATTCATGTTAAACTAGAAGAATTATACACAGACATTACACTTGATCTTGACGAAGTTGCTGAACGAATTTTAACAATTGGTCACAAACCACTTGCATCGTTAAAAGAATACTTACAAATCGCCACAATTAGCGAAATTGCGAGTCAAAGCATCAAAGCACCTACCGCTGTTCAAGTGGCAATTGCTGATTACATCATTTTACTTGAACAAGCTCAAACAATTTTAGCACTTGCTGAAGCAACAAATGATTTAGGAACACAAGATTTAATGGGTGGTCTTATATCGAAATACGAAAAAACGATTTGGATGTTACAAGCTTACACAGCGTAATTTACCAATATAGAGGAAAAAGGAGCGTAAACACTACTTGTGTCGACGCTCCTTTTTCAATTACACAATAACAGCAATTGCTTCAATTTCAATCTTCACGTCACGAGGCAGTCTAGAAACTTCAACTGTCGATCGCGCTGGTTGATGTTCACTGAAATATTCAGCGTAAACTTCATTGATCAGCGTAAATTCATCCATATTTATGATGAAAATCCCAACTTTCACAACTTGTTTCATCGTCAATCCGGCCGCTTCAACAATTGCTTGTAAATTTTTTAAGCATTGATGCGTTTGCACTTGGATGTCATCACTAACCAATGTCATCGTCTGTGGATCAAAGGGAATTTGTCCTGAAATATACAATGTATCACCAGCTAAAATCGCTTGTGAATAAGGTCCAATTGCTTCCGGAGCAAAGTTCGTTTGAATACTATTCATCTCTCAAATCCTCATTTCGTAATTTTTTCTATCATATCATTTCCATAACTAAAAAGAAACCGTTTTCTTTTGTGCTGTTTTTTTGTATAATTAATCTAGTATTTTAAAGGGGAAGGTGAAAAAATGTTGATTTTTTCAGATATTATCAAAGCACAAAAACAGATAGAGCCGTATATCAAGAAGACCGAGCTTCTTTATGCCAATCATCTCAGCGAGCAAGTTGGGACTGATATCTATTTAAAATTAGAAAATTTACAATTTTCGGGATCGTTTAAAATTCGAGGGGCTATCAATAAACTTCTAACATTAACACCTGAAGAACGCACACACGGGGTAATTGCTTCTTCCGCTGGGAATCACGCTCAAGGTGTTGCTATTGGTGCGCAAAAACTTGGTTTACATGCGAAAATTGTCATGCCCAAAACAGCACCGCTTGCTAAAATCCACGCAACTAAACATCTTGGTGCCGAAGTCATTTTAGCTGGTGACTTTTATGACGAAGCTTACGCTCATGCTCGAACAATTCAAGCTGAAACTGGCATGGAATTTATTCATCCCTTTGATGATCTCGCCGTGATGGCTGGTCAAGGGACTATTGGTCTGGAAATGTACGCTGAACAAGCTGCGCTTGAGATTGTTTTCTTACCAATTGGCGGTGGTGGCTTAGCTGCTGGTGTCGCTTGCGCCTTGAAAACACTCAATCCTGAGATTAAGATTATTGGTGTCCAAGCAAGTCATGCAAGTAGTATGCAACATGCCTTCACGCACGGGTGTGTTGAAAGTATTTGTGTTGAACGGACTATTGCCGATGGTATTGCAGTTGCAACTCCAGGATCGCAAACATTTCCTATTTGCCAACAATACATTGATAAAATTGTGACTGTTTCCGAGCAACAGATGGCGGTCGCAATGGTCGATTTACTTGAAAAATGTAATTTACTTTGCGAAGGAGCTGGGGCTGCTAGTGTGGCAGCGATTCAAAATTATCCCGAACTCATTCAAGGAAAAAAAGTTGGCGCAATTTTATCGGGTGGAAACATCGATATGAACACGTTTGAAAGTGTTATTCAGGCTGGTCTTAAAGCACTCGGTCGGCGAAGTGAACTAAAACTTACTATTACTGATCGTCCTGGTGAATTAGCTCATTTACTCGCATTACTTGCCAATGAACAAGCAAATATTTTAAGCATTCGTCAAGGTCGTGGTCGCGATAACCTGTCACTTTACCAAATGGGTGTGACCATCATGATTGAAACTTTTAATCACGAACATAAAAAACAAGTTTTCACAGCGTTACAAACTGCTGGATATTTACACTGTTAATCACGTTCAATCATAAAAAAAGCACGCAATTTGCGTGCTTTTTATCTGCGATGATAGGTTAACATTACCATGCCATCGATTACTTCTTGTTTGATTAATCTCAACGGTTGCTCTAAAGTTTCTGTAAATAATCGAATCCCACTTCCAAGGATTGTTGGCATTACTGTAATGACGTACTCATCAATTACATTACTCGCAAGAAATGGTTCGATTGTTTTAGCGCCACCAACTAACCAGACGTTTCGTCCTTGCTGTACTTCCCTTTCAACTTCGGCCACAATGTCATTCACATTTACACAATATTGCTTATCTGCTAGTTCAAGCTTGCGATTCGTGACAATCAAAGCTTTTTGTTGTGGATATACCCACGCTTCTGGACTCAATTCAGTAACAATTTGGTGATACGTTGTCCACCCCATCACGACTGTATCAATTTCAGCAATAAATGCTTCATAACCAAAATCAGGCTCTTGGACATCACCTTGTCCTTGCAACCAATCAATTGCTCCATTTTCCCGGGCAATAAACCCATCTAAACTGATGGCAATATACAAAATTAATTTCCCACGTTTCATTCTTATACCTCCTATGAACTCACAACTTGCCCTTCTTGGATTTTATACGCTCGAATAACAAAGAGAATGGCGAGTAAGCCAAAACCAATCAAGGTGAAGAAAACACCCCCAAAACCAATCACACTTTGGAAAATCAGCAATAGTGGGGTTACAGCTTGTCCAAGCGAACGGACAAAATCAGTTAATGCTAAAGCTTTCCCTCTGTGAGCTTCTCCTGCTTGTGCTAAGGTAAAAGTTGAGATTTGGCCAATGCCACTAACTTCACCAAAAGTGTAAATTACCATGCCAAGCGTGAACGTGGCAAGACTTGTGTCTATACTATAGCAAAGAAAGCCGAGCATTTGCAAGCCTGTTCCAATTGCCAAAATCGTTTGCGGTTTTAACCGAAGTTTATGATACAAACGGTTAACTGGGTGCGTTAATGCGACGCACAAAATCCCATTAATTGTCATCAAAAATGCTAACGGTGCAAAAGTAAAGCCAAAGCTTGTCATTT
>JBOFSL010000244.1:0-2046 GCA_051651525.1 Culicoidibacterales bacterium
CACACTTGCAAGTGCATTTTGCAACAAGGCATCTAAACCGGCAAGCAAAACCATGAAGATAACTAATAAACCCATAGATGCCTCCTATTCTGCTAAGCGCCGTAGCACACTGACGATTTGTAAATCATTAAAATCGACAGTTGAACTCACGTACACTTTTTGAATCCCACCAACACGTTCAGTCGTTGCTTCAACAACTTTTCCAACAGTAATTCCAGCGGGGAATACACCGCCTAATCCTGAAGTTAACACGATACTATCCGCAACTAAGTTAACCGTCTCGGTTGGGCGAATGACTAACTGCTTGCGTGTTTCATCGTATCCTTCAACAATACCATAGACTGTTCTGCCATCCGTACTTTTCATCGAAACTGAAACTTGACTATTTGTTTGCTTACTTGTGACAAGTTGGACTGTTGCTGTTGTTGCTGTTGTTTCCACAACTCGACCAATTAAGCCCTGTTTAGCCATAATTGCCATATTCGTTTCAATTCCATCCGAATTCCCTAAATCAATTGTTAAATAATCATTCCAACCATTCACGTCACGAGCGATTATTGCGGCATTTACATATTCATAATCATTGAGTGTATTTGTCAGCCCAATTTGCGCTTTTAAATCAGCATTTTCTTTTTCCAATTCCGCTATACGATTAAAAGCAACTTCATATTGTTGTGCTTGTGCTTCTAGTTCGGTGAGTCGACTGTAGTCATCGTTAAAATCACCAAGGAATTCAGCAGCATTTTCTGCTACTTGGGCTGGGACGCGAACAATTTGTTGCACAACATTGCCTAAATCAGCAAAAATTGACAATGAAATTGTACTTTGAACTTGAGTTAAATAAAAGAGTGCTGCCGCAATCGCAAGCAACAAAATCAAAATTCCAGCAATAATTTTCTTTTGCATGTTTTATATGCCACCATTCTCTGATTGTTTCGTCTTTTATTATACACAAATTCACTGCTTCTGCACAACATTTTCATCAAAAATCTCATAGCCATGAATCCGCAACAAAGCTGTTGTGACCCCATCACCTTGGCGTAACATCCCACTAAAACTCCCATCATAGATTTGACCACTACCACACGATGGACTTTTTTGTTTTAAGACAACCGTTTTAATCGTCTGTTTTTGCAACAAGGTTAAGGTCTGATACGCCCCTCGTAAAAAGGCTTGGGTCACATCAACCCCTGTTCGCGTCAGGACTCGGGCTGTGCCATTCAAAACAGCGTAGCCATCACCACCGACGATTTCAGCGGCAATTCTCGGTGTCGGCAAACCACCGGCTTGTTCGGGACAAAATAATTGCCATTGCCATTGATCTGCTTCAACAAATCCTATCACCCCTTTGCTCGCACCATCATAGCGACACGGTTGCCCACAAATACATCCACTTACAGCCATTGTCTTCATCATTTTCTCTCCTTTATGTAAAGTAACCTTTTTCTTTTAAACTAATATAATTTTGATCACCAATCACAACGTGATCAATGACTTCAATTCCAACGAGCTCACCAACTTCAATTAGTCGTTTTGTCGTTTTAATATCGTCACTACTCGGCGTTGGATCACCACTAGGATGATTATGTACACAAATAATTGAAGCCGCTGCCATCCGAATCGCTACTTGAAATACTTCGCGTGGATGAATCACAATTGAATTCAACCCACCTATATAAATCGTTTTTTGATAAACAATTTCGTTTTTCGTATTCAAATATAGACAAATAAATTGTTCTTGTTGTTCAAAACGAAGGACTTCCATAAAAAGTTGAGCACAATCTTTTGGTGAACGAATCCGTTGCGTTCGCGTCACTTCATACGTGTGAATTCGTTTCCCAAGCTCGATACTTGCTAGTAATTTAATCGCTTTCGCCTGACCAATACCGGTAATTTGTAATAATTCGGGTAATTGTAACTGACGCATGCTCCCAAGATTTGGACTTATCGCTAAGACAGCTTGGGCGACTTCCGTCACACTCGCTTGCTTGCTCCCGCTTTCTAAAATCAGCATTACGAGCTCCTGATTTGACAACCCATGTATCC
>JBOFSL010000245.1:0-3071 GCA_051651525.1 Culicoidibacterales bacterium
AGGACACGTTGGCTGTAATCTGGATATACTTTGACATCTAAATCATAATCAATATAATTCATTTTATCGTTCGCAAATACGTACGGTGAACTTAAATTACAATAAAAATGCACACCATCTTGCCGAAGCATACCAATGACATTAAACCAGTGATCTTCAAAAAATACTGAAATGGCTGGTTCACGCGTAAACCATGTCCGCCCGTTATGCTCTGTCACCATTGTGCGACGATTTGCAATCACCACATATTGATGTGAGATGGCAAGGACGGTCGATTCTTCCCACTCACGATGTACTGAGCCATCATGTTTAAAACTTAAAATTGCGACTTTCTGTCCGATTTCTGGTAAATTCACAACTATCCACCTACTTTCTTTTGTTATTTATTTTGCTCTAAGTTGTGTTTGGCAAAAGTTGTACACATTGACAACATTCGCAAAAGTATATAGTTTGGCTCGTGTTTGTACGTTGAGTAAACAAGGAACTTGTTCAACCTGAAACACTTGCGCGAATTCTGGAAAATGATTTAAATTAATAGCAAATACGTCAAAACGTTGTGTGTGTTCAACAATTTCAAGCATTTGTTTGGCCAAATGGCACGTCCCACAAAGTGGTGTATAAAAATAAAGAAAATCAACATTTTCTACACTTTGCGTGTCTGCTTGAGTCAATATTTGCACCAATCATCATTCCTTCCAAAAGTATGCTCTTTAATTATAGCAAAAAATGAGCCGACTTCGTATTATTAAGTTTGATTTTATCATGATTTTAAGTTTAAACTTACAAAATTCCACTCGAAATATCAAAAAAAGGGCCCCCTGTTTCCTAGGAGCCCTCACAAAGTAAATAATATGTGATAGTCTAATTTTCACCATTAAAAATGATAAATAGAATTATTTACTTTATAGTTGATTAACTACAAGAATATTATACAGATTCTCAAAAGAAAATGCAAGCGAGAGTCTAGGGCTAAATGACTTGCTCAATTGGATCAACTTCATGCGGTTGAGGTTCGCCATATCCTAATTTTTTATCTGGTAAAATTTGGTGTAAAATAATTCCAATAATTGCTGATAATGCCATCCCACTTAAACTAATTGTCCCAACATTTAAGACAGCTCCACCTAGTCCAATCACTAAGACGATTGCGATAATCACCATATTACGTTGTGCTAATAAGTTAATTTTATTATTTGCTAACACACGTACTCCATTGAGTCCGATTAAACCAAATAATAAAATCGAAATCCCACCCATTACTGGGGCTGGAATCGTACTAATTAAAGCTGAAATTTTTCCGATAAAGGCTAATACAATCGCAAAGACTGCTGCTAAACCAATAACCCAAACACTCGCTACACGTGTCATCGAAATAACTCCGGTATTTTCAGCATATGTCGTATTCACCGGTCCACCGAGGAAACCAGCCATAAACGTCGCTAACCCATCACCTAACAATGTTCGATGTAATCCTGGATCTTTTAATAAGTTACGATTTACAATACTCCCTAGAACAACATGATCGCCAATATGTTCCGCTACAGTGACAATTGCAACTGGAATCACTAACCAGAAGATTTCAATACTAAAGAATGGATCGTAGTGAATAAACGGAATATTGACTTCTGGTAATGCAAACCACGGCGCTTCAATAACTGGTGTAAAATCAACAAATCCCATGAAAATTGCAAAGACATATCCGACAATTAAACCAATTAGAATTGGGATTAATTTGAAATACCCTTTTGCATACACTGAAATCACAATCGTTGTCAATAACGTTACCATCGCAATCAAAATTGCTGACAAACTATATACGCCATCAACATACATTGCATTACTGACCGCTGTTGCTGACAAGCCTAAACCAATAACCATAATGACTGGTCCAATGACTACTGGTGGTAAAATTTTATTTAACCACTCTGTTCCTGCTACTCGCATAATCGCAGCAAGCACCAAGTAGACAAGACCGACCATCATGACACCCATTCCGGCATTGGCTAAACCAGCCCCATTTTCGAGTGCGATTGCTGCTTGTAAGGGTGCAATATAGGCAAACGATGATCCCAGATATACTGGTGATTTTGCTTTCGTCGCAACCATATAAATAAGGGTACCGACCCCACTACACAATAGTCCAACACTAATTGGTAAGCCAACTAAAATTGGAACAAGCACTGTCGCTCCAAACATCGCAAAGACATGTTGGAAACTCAGGAAGAACCATTGAATTTTATTCGCTGGTTGTTGGTGAACATCAAGATACAATTGATTTGGATTTTTTTGCATAAGTAATTCTCCTTTTGGTATTTAGTTCAAAAAAAAATACGAAAGCCAAAAGGCAATCGTATTAGTCACGAAAAAGGAATAAAGAAAAATCAGCTACCCAGACAAACTGTTGGTTTGTTTTCAATACGTGCATTTTCTTCACTCCTTTCGAACTCTCTAATATAGCATTTTAAATTTTGCGGATGTAAAAGTCAAGCTTTCTACAAGAAGAAATTCAAGAGGAAGATGAAGAATAGTCCATACATGATTGGATTTACTTCTTTAATTCGGTTTGAGAATGCCATTAATAAGACATATGCTGTAAATCCGAATGCAATCCCTTGAGCAATCGATGCAGTTAACACCATCATAATAATCGTAAAGAATGCTGAGAATGCTGTCGGTTGATCAATCCAATCGATTTCTTTCACTGATTCAGCCATTAAACCCCCAACAATAATTAATGCTGGTGCTGTAACAGCATTTGTAAAGATTACTAATACTGGTGAGAAGAATAAAGCAACTAAGAATAACGTCGCTGTTGTTGCTGCTGTTAAACCTGTCCGGCCACCTTGCTCAACACCTGTCATTGACTCGACATATGATGTCACTGAAGACGTTCCAAGAACCGCTCCAATTGTTGTTGACAATGCATCTGAAATCATTGCCTTACTTCCGTTTTTGATTTGACCATCTGCTGTTAATAAACCGGCACGACTCGCTACCGCCATTAATGTTCCTGCCGTATCAAAGAAATCGACGAATAAGAAAGCAAAAATAACAACGAAGAATCCTGGTTG
>JBOFSL010000246.1:0-1184 GCA_051651525.1 Culicoidibacterales bacterium
GGAGTAATACATGGATTAGTAATGAAGCGATTTTAGCGTATATTAAACAAAAGCGGCAACTTGAATGTGATCAAAAAGCATTTATGTGGCGAATCCATCTTTATGCATCGGAAGAACAAAAAATGGCATATGCTGAATTATTAGATGTTGCCAAAGAATTAATTGATGATATCGAGTCTGAATTAAGTGAACGTCAAAAAGAAATCAATCAGTATATTCATTTTGAAAAATTTGATTCATTAGATCAAGTTTGTCTAAAGCTACATTTAAGTAGACCAACATTGTATCGTGAGCGGAAAAAAATGACGAAAATTTTAATTGAAAAATGGAAACAACATGAATGGTGGTTTCGAACATATATGATGCTCTAATGATTACTACTAAGCCCAAATGGGCTTTTTATTTTGGTTAAAATGAACCATTTTTGAAACATAAGCAATTAATTTGATTGTTATACTCAACATAGTGCGAGAGGAATTGCACAAGAAAGGAGAAATACGGATGTATTCAGAACGAAAAGAACGGATTGTAACAGAGGAATTAGTGTTGCTAGTAGAGTTTGCGTTAACAAACATGAAGGTGCTACAAACGCTTGAAGATGAGTTACGGCAAGCAAAACGAGGACGATTATTGGAAGAGTTAAAAAACTGGAAGGAAGAACTTGATGGATAAATATACGAAGCAAGTATTATGGCAGAAAAATCAGCAATTAAAAATTCGTTCGCCACAAGAATTGTTTAATCAAACAATTGAACCAACAGCAATTAACATTCAATTTCTTGATACGAAAAATCGTATTGTTAAAACATTAGGTGTTTCAGCAAATACATCAATTGAAAGTGTGACAATGAAAAAACTATTTGATGAAATTCGTGAAACAAATGCAATTAGTGTTGGAATCTATATACCACGACCAAGAACGAAAGCGGAGCGTATTCATTTAGAGCAATTGACAGAATCTTGTGAACGATTTCAATTGAATATGATTGACATTGTTCAATTAGTAGATAAACGTATGCATTCATTTAAACAAAATCAATACTTTAAAGAGACGTTGGATATGCAATTAGGAGAGCCAGCACCAATATTTACTTTACAAGAATATACAAACCCAAATGCAAGCGTAGCGTATAAGCGCAAACATAAAGAAAATTTGTATAGCCAATTAAATGAGCTATACCCTC
>JBOFSL010000247.1:0-14813 GCA_051651525.1 Culicoidibacterales bacterium
ATAATTGGTTTTTCATTCATAAAAAAATACCTCCTTCAATTTCGTACCTTTATCGTACTCAATTTTGGGAAGCATTTATAGACGGTCAGATGTTACTTGCTTACGAATCAGTGTATTATTTCACACAAACAATTGTCAAAGTTGCCATATAATCAAAAAAAGGAACGTTTCTAGTTTGAAACGTTCCTTTTTTGATGCGTTGTTTAACGCATACTCTTGTCGTAAGGTGTCCCCAACGCTTTTGGCGCTGTTGCATTCCGTGAGAAGAGAATTAATGCCACAATTACAAAGATATATGGTAAAGCAAAGTAGAGTTGCTCAGGAATTGCTAATCCTGGGAATAAGCTACTTCCCGTTACTCCAATAACACGTAACAGTCCAAAGAACAACCCGGCTGTCATGACGCTAAATGGACGCCATTGTCCAAAGACAAGAATTGCTAAGGCCATGAATCCTGCTCCATTAATTGTATATGGTGCAAATTTTCCAGCGAAAGCTAACATTTGTAATGCTCCACCAACACCAGCTAACATTCCTGAGATGAAAACTGCTTGATAGCGCATTTTTATTACATTGATTCCCATCGAATCCGCAGCACTTGGGTGTTCCCCACAAGCACGTAAACGTAAGCCAAATGGTAAACGATACATAACATACCACGTCATAATAACTACGAGTAACACTAAGATCACTCGCCAGTCAAATAATGCACCTATCACTGGAATATCTCCAAGACCTGGAATTAAGAATGACGCTGCATTCTGACCAATACCAATTGGTTCCGTTTCTTTCGCTTTAAAGATAATTTGTGTTAAGTACATTGTTGTTCCTAACGCTAACATGTTTAAAGCAACCCCACTAATTGTTTGGTTTGCACGTAACGAAATCGAAGCGTATGCATGGATCAGCGAGAACAAACCACCAGCAACAACTGATAATCCCATACCGATAAGCACAGATACTATGAAACTTACACCAGCATCTTGTAAAAGTAATGACGTTGCCGTCGTTGTAAACGCACCAACAATCATTAACCCTTCTAAACCGATGTTAACAACACCACTTCGTTCACTAAAAAGTCCACCCATAGCAACAATAATTAGTGGTGAAGCAAATAAAAGTACATTGACAATTAATCCCATGATATCCATTATTCACTCACCTCCACTTTTACTTGTTTCTCTTTATGTGCCCGTTTAACTTGCCATTTATCGAGATTTCGCTCAAAGAGGTAACCTGAAGCAACAAACAATAAGATCAGTGAACTCATAATTTCAACAATTTCAGCTGGTACTTGAGCAAAGGCTTGCATTGATGCTGCCCCAGCTTTTAGTCCACCTAGTAACAAGGCAGATAAGAATACACCGACACCTGTACTATTTCCAAGTAACGCAACGGCAATTCCATCAAATCCAAGAATATAATATCCTGTTAACCCTTGTTCAACATCAATTTTTCCAAGTGATGTCATATAAATTGCCCCAGCAATTCCGGCAAATGCTCCTGCGATTGCCATTGATAACGCAATATTGCGGTCAACTTTCATTCCAGCATATTGTGCTGCTGAAGGATTTTGACCAACCGCACGCAATTCATAACCAAACGTTGTTTTGTTGATGATAAACGCAAAGACAATACATGCGGCAATCGCGATCAAGAAACCAAAGTTCAACCGTGAATTTGGGAAGATTAACGCTACTAATTCCGTAATTCCTGGCACTTTTAATGTCGCTGTTGCTTGCATCGCTGCTGACTGTGCTGGATTCGTTGGGTTCGGAATAAAGTTTAAAATTGAGTAATTCACAAAGTACAAAGCCGTATAGTTCAACATAATTGAAACAACCACTTCATGTACACGATAGCGAGCTTTCAAAATACCGGGAATTAATCCCCATAAAAATCCGGCAAACGCTCCTGAAATCATCATCAGTGGCATATGTAAGAACCATGGCAGTTGCACAAAAATTCCAATAAAGACCGCTGCTAATCCACCCATCGCAAGTTGCCCAGGTGCACCGATATTAAACAATCCCGTGCGGAATGCAAAGGCAACTGCAAGACCAGTTAAAATAATCGGAACCGATCGGAATAACCATTCTCCCATATAATAAGCATTTCCGAAGATTCCACTAAATAACGCACTAAATGCGTCGAGTGGATTTTTTCCTGAAGCAAAAATGATAATTGCTCCAATGATGAACGCTGATAAAATTGAAAAAATCGGAATTAGAATTTTACGCCAATTGATTTTCGCTAATTTCTTATTCATGGCTCACTCCTCCTTCATATTTTCCGCCGGCCATTAAATAACCGAGTTCTCGTTCGTTTGTTTTGTCTGAATCTAAAATTGCAACAATTTTCCCTTCGCAAATAACTGCGATGCGATCAGCTACATTTAAGACTTCGTCTAATTCAAATGAAATTAAGAGGACAGCACGATTTTTATCACGCTCTTCAATTAATTTACTATGGATAAATTCAATTGCCCCAACATCAAGTCCACGAGTTGGCTGTGAAGCAATGAGGAATTTCGGTGAACGATCAACTTCACGTGCAATAATTGCTTTTTGCTGATTTCCACCAGACATTGAACGTGCTGAAGACTGAATTCCAAAAGCACTACGCACATCAAATTCCGTTGTTAAACGTTGTGAATATTCCGCAATCGCTTTTGGATTTAATATTCCATTTTTTGAATACGGTTGTTCATAATAGTTTTGTAACACCATATTTTCTGAAAGTGAAAAATCTAAAACAAGTCCGTGTTTGTGACGATCTGCCGGAATGTGTCCAATTCCCGTTTGTGTTCGTTTACGAACTGGGAGTTTTGTTAAATCTGTTCCTGACAAGTGAATTGTTCCAGATTGAATTTTGCGTAATCCGGCAATTGCTTCAACGAGTTCTTCCTGACCATTTCCATCAATTCCCGCGATTCCAACAATTTCACCTTCACGAACCGTTAAATTTAATTTATCGACAACGTGTAAGCCTCTTGAATCTTTTACCGTCAAGTTTTCAATTTTCAAAACGTCAGCTTTTGGATTAGCTGGTCCTTTTTCAACAATGAAATTCACTTCACGACCTACCATTAAAGCTGCCAATTGATTTTCGGTTACATTTTCAACATCGACCGTATCAATATATTTTCCGCGGCGAATAACTGTACAACGATCAGCAACTTCTTTAATTTCTGCTAATTTATGTGTAATCACAATAATTGATTTTCCCTCTTTAACGAGGCGTTTCATAATTTGCATTAATTCTTCAATTTCTTGTGGAGTTAACACTGCCGTTGGTTCATCAAAAATCAGAACTTCAGCATGGCGATAAAGCATTTTCAAAATTTCGACACGTTGTTGCATACCAACACTAATATCTTCAATTTTTGCCATCGGATCAACATTTAAATTATATTTTTTGGATAGTTCAGCAATTTCTTGTGCCGCAGTTTTTAAATCAATGCGACCTTTTTTTACCGTTTCCATTCCTAAAATAATATTTTCAGTAACGGTGAAATTATGAATGAGTTTAAAATGCTGATGCACCATCCCGATTCCTAACTCATTTGCCAAGTTCGGATCTGTAATATCGACTTTTTCACCACGCACCTTGATTTCACCACCATCAGGTGAATACAATCCAAAAAGTACACTCATTAAAGTTGACTTTCCAGCTCCATTCTCACCTAATAAGGCGTGAATTTCTTGTGGGCGTACTTGTAAGGTAATATTATCATTAGCTACAAAGTTTCCAAATTCTTTACGAATATCCAACATTTCAATTACGTATTCCATCTTTAACATCCTTCCACACATTTTCTCATCTCATATCATACCACTTTTCTTTTTATTTTTGAACAAACTGGGAATAATTTCTCGTGATAATTTTTGACTTTTAAAGAAAATCAGGTTTTCATTTAAAAATTATGAAAGCCTGGTGCATTCACATTATTTATTAATCAATATTTTATATAAAAAAAGGCACTTCGGAGAACCAAAGCGCCTTTTTTACATTATAAATTAGTAGATTTTTGCATCTTGAACAGCAAATTCTGTACTATTTTCAACTTTGATTTCGCCAGCTTTCATCTTTTCGGTTTCTGAAACGATTAAGTCTAAGATTGCTTGATCAGTAATATTTGGATTTTCAGCTGGTAAACCAACTGCATCTTCTGTAATTCCTAATGTTTGCACTTGTCCGAATGTTGCAGTATCAGCTTTGATTGCTTCTAACGTTTCGTTTACTGCTACACCAACGTGTTTTACAGCAGAAGTCAAGATAACTGATTTTCCGTCTCCGTACTCACCATCTGCATATTGATCACGGTCAACACCGATTACCCAAGCTTCTTGTCCTGCAGTTGTTAATTCTTTGGCTTGTTCAATAACACCAGTTCCAACTCCACCAGCTGCTACGAAAATAATATCGATTCCGCTTGCATACATTGCTGATGCTTTTTGTTTTCCAATTGTTGTATCACTGAAGCTGTTTGCATATTGCACATCAACTTTAATGTCAGGGTTTACTGATTTTGCACCTTGGATATATCCAGCTGCAAAGTTCATTACTGCCGGCATCGGAATTCCACCAATAAATCCGAGTGTATCTGATTTCGTCGATTCTGCTGCAACAATACCTGCAAGGTATCCTGCTTGTTCTTCACGGAATAAGATTGAAATAACATTTTCTAAACTAATTTCTTCATCTGCCTCAGTTGGTGTTGCATCTAAAAGAATATATTTTGTTCCTGTATTTTGTTTCGCTGAAGTTGCAATTCCTTCTGCGAATTTAAAACCGGGCGCAACAACAACATTATAAGCTGCTGCTGATGTATCTAAGTTTGGAATGATATCGCTATCTTGTTGTGTTTCTAGGTATCCTGATTTTACACCTTCATTTGCCGCAACAAATTCTTCAACACCTTCCCAAGATCCTTGGTTAAATGATTTGTCATTGATTCCACCTGTATCAGTTACTAAACCTACTGATGCAACTGGTAAATCAGTCGTTGATCCGCTGTCTGTTGTGCTTCCACAAGCTGTTAAACCTAATGTGAATACTAGGGCTAACGACGTTAATGCTAATAATTTCTTCATAAGAGTACCTCCAAATAATTTGTTCTTCCTTCTTATTGTACTACAACTGTTTTTAAAATCAAACATTTTGTTAAATAAATTAAAATGCCGAACGCTTTCAAAGGTTTTTTCGGTTTTCATCCAAACTTTTTTATAATTTTTCACAATTTTTTGGGTTTTAGATTGGAAAAAGATAGCTAAAAAATCGAACGATTCACTTTCAATGAAAATTAAAAATAAAAAGCGTTTTTACATAGTTCTTTATTTTTATTCGATTTTCCAAGTTATAAAATCGAAATATTTCGATTTTTTAAAAATTGTAATCTTGTTCTTGGTACGTAGCGGTCGTTTTTAACACTTGTCGTGGTTTTGTCCCTTCGTTTGGACCAATTATTCCTTGACCTTCCATTACTTCCATTAAACGTGCAGCACGATTATATCCAATTTTAAATCGTCGTTGGATTAATGATGTCGAAGCTTTTTGTTGTTCAATGACAAACTGCATGACTTCTGGTAGTAGCTGGTCACTCTCTTGTTCATCTTGTTGTGCGAGTTGGTCACTATCAGCTTGATCAAGCGCTAATAATTGTTCATTATACTGAATTGTGGGTTGCTGAGCTTTGATAAATTCGACAACTTCAATAACTTCAGCTTCACTCACATACGCTCCTTGTACACGGACTGGTTTACTTTCTCCAGCTGGGAAGAAGAGCATATCCCCTTTGCCAATTAAGGCTTCAGCACCACCCATATCTAAAATCGTTCGAGAATCAATTTGTGATGAAACTGCAAACGCGATTCGAGAAGGAATATTTGCTTTGATCACTCCAGTAATGACATCAACTGATGGCCGTTGTGTCGCTACAATTAAATGTATTCCCGCTGCCCGTGCCATTTGCGTAATTCTCATGATTGATTCTTCAACATCTTTAGAAGCAACTAACATTAAGTCAGCTAACTCATCAATGATCACAACGATAAATGGCATTTTATCACTCGCTTCGGCCTGTTCGTTATAACCTTCAATATTTCGTACTCCCAAAGCCGCAAATGCTTCATATCGTTCTTCCATTTCGGTAACAATTTTCCGAAGCGCAAAAGCGGCTTTTTTCGGGTCTGTTACAACTGGAGCTAATAAATGTGGAATATTATTAAAATAGCTTAATTCAACTTTTTTCGGGTCAACGAGTAATAATTTCACTTCATCCGGTGTTGCCCGTAGCAATAAACTCGTAATAATTCCATTGATACAAACTGACTTCCCACTTCCTGTTGAACCCGCCACGAGTAAATGTGGCATTTTATCCAAACGAGCGGTAACCGCTTGTCCGGAAATATCTTTACCCAAAGCTACAAGTAATTTATCACTTAAATCCACCATTGTTGGCTCGAGCGTTTGTTTCAATGACACCATAGCTACAACTGCGTTTGGCACTTCAATCCCGACTGCTGCTTTCCCAGGAATTGGGGCAACAATTCGGACATCTTTCGCTGCTAGACCTAACGCAATATCGTCAGCCAAATTCACAATTCGACTCACTTTCACACCTGGATCGGGCTGGATTTCATATTGTGTAATCGCTGGACCAACATTCACCGCACTCAGTGTGACACCAATTTTAAAACTCGCAAAAATTTGTTGTAACCGTTCAATATTCGTATCAATTATTGATTTCATTTGGGTTAAATCTGCTGCTTTTACATCTTGTAATAAGTGAAGTGGTGGATAGAGGTATGGCTTTATCGGTTGGTTCTCAATAACTAGTTTTGGTATTTCCTCTACTTCAGTACTCAGATTCGTCGGTTTTGCTTCCATCATTTTTGGCATGTGAATCTTCGGTGCACTCGCTCGCTCTTGGTTCATGTCTACTGGTGGATTTGATACAACTTTTTCAGCAAACATTTCGTCAGGAAACATTCCATGAATTGGTGCCGCTATTTCTTCAACATCAAAAATCACATCTGGTTGACGGTTCTCATTTCGTTCACTCAATTTTTTTTGTACTTTCGCAACTGTTGTTTTGGTCTGTCTCACTGTCATTTGTAACGAATCGGCCAATGACCGTTTACGTAAAAATAATGTCCCGAGCAACAAGAGTGCAAGCGTCGCAAGTAATGTTCCCATCGTGCCAATTAACTGCTGGCTGATACTAAATAGTTGGGTTCCAATCACCCCACCACGTGTTTGCAAAAGCAAACTCCATTCTTGTTGCTGTACTTGGTTCACTACTTGCCAAAATTGTTGTTCAGTTTGATTCGGTTGAATTATTGCACTCATCGCCACTAAAGCAACGATAAATAGGCATAAATAACTCGAATATTTCCACGACCACCGAAAGTTAGTATGTTGCCAAATAATGATTCCGCCAATACTCAACAACCCAAGAATTACTACCGGAATCCCAACACCGACAAGTGCGACTAACCCGGAAAAAATTTGTTGTCCGATAAAACCTAATTGAAATGCTGTAATAATCGCAAGCAACACACACGTCACACCGACAACTTCGTACACAATATATGGTGGGATTTTAATTGCAACTCGTTTCGCTTCTGATTTTTTCTTTGCTATTGACTGGTGTTTTCTTGGTGTTGATTTCGCACTTACTGATTTTTTCGGTGAATTTGTCGAATTCGTCCGTTTTTTCGGTGCTTGTTTTGTTGGTTTTGTCATATTTTCTCCCCTTTTCCAATAAAAAAGAGCGGAAGCCGCTCTTTTTTATTTTACTTCCAAAATAACTGGAATAATCATTGGACGACGTTTCGTTTGTTTGAAGAGATACTTCCCTAAACCTTCACGAATTGTTTGTTTTAATAATGACCATTCAATTCCGTGTTCACTAATACATTCATCTAATCGTGCATTGACAAGTTCATACATTGAATCCATTAAATCTTGTGATTCTTTAATGTAAATGAATCCACGTGTCACAATTTCTGGACCTGAAACGACTTTTTTCTTCGTTTTGCTCACAGTTACCATAACAAGCACAACACCATCTTGTGATAGTTGTTCACGATCACGTAACACGACACTTCCAACATCACCTGCGACAGTTCCATCAATTAAGACATCTTCTGCAACGGCATAATCATTCGTTTCGATTAATTCACTATCTTGGAAGACGGCAAAATCACCGTTATCGCGAATAATTGTTTGTTCGTATGGAATTCCGACTAAAGTTGCAAGTTCCGCATGTTCAACTAAATGACGGTAATCACCACTTGTTGGGTATAGATATTTTGGACGCATGAAGTTAATCATCATTTTTAAATCTTCTTGTGCGGCAATACTATTTGCTAAGCTTTTTTTATCAATACTAATAACATTTGCCCCAGTTTTGAAAATCGCATCACTTGCATTTGCTGCTACGACTTCTGTCCCTGGTACTGGTGGCGTTGCTAGAACAACAAGATCAGTTTCATCAATTTGAATGAGTTTATCCATTTTCGTTGACATACGTTGTAATAAATTGAACGGTAACCCGCTATTTCCGGCAACAATTACTGTTAATTCCTCACGACAATTTTCTAATTCTTTCGCAGCAATTAATGTTCCAAGTGGCATATCTAAATATCCTAGTCGTAATGAAATATCAATCATGCGTTGCGCTCGTACACCGGCAATGAAAATTTTACGTTTAAATTCAACTGCTGTGTCAACAATTTCTTGAATTCGACGAATATCAGTCGCATAAGCTGAAATAATGATTCGCCCTTTGCGTGAGTCAAAAATATCAGTTAATTCCTTACGGAATCCTTGCTCATTGGCAGCATATCCTGGTGTTTCGACCCCACGGCTAATTTGCATCAAGGCTAATACTCCTTGTTGGCCAATTTCACCGAGTGCTGCTAAGTCAGTTGCATAACGTGGTCCAGCACTTTGGTCAAAGACGAAATCACTCGTAAAGACAATTGCACCATCATCAGTATTAATTGCCAACCCGACTGCATCAGGAATACTATGAGTTGTTTTAAAGAAACGAATACCGACATCTTTAAATTTCAACACTGTTTGACCATTAACCGTTTGCTTACGCCCTGTGTATTTTACTTTTTCTTGACGTAATAAATCATCAACGATGGCTAATGTTAATTTTGTTCCATAAATCGGGAATGGGTGTAAAGCCAATAAACTTGGTAATGCCCCAATACGATCTTCATGGCCATGTGTTAAGAAAATCCCACGTATGCGTTTTTTATTTTGAATTAAATAATCAAAGTCCGCAACAATTTTATCGACCCCTAACATTGTTTCTTCCGGGTATTTTAATCCTGCATCGATAACAAAAATTTGTTCATCAACTTCAATTATATATAAGTTTTTTCCGTTTTCTGCTTGCCCACCTAGTGCGACAATTTTGATTGTAGCCATTTTGTTCCTCCTTAGTTTTTATTCGCTCAACGTTTGAGTGAATAATGTTCGCCGTCGTTAGACGCTATCCGTCATACAATTAGTTTTATTATACTAGAAAAACTCACACTTGGAAACAAAGAGGACTATTTATTTTGAGAAAAACAAAAAAACACCCTCAATTGAGGGTGTTTTTGCTAAAGCAACAAATTATTTTGTTGTTTCAACTTTATAGTCAAATGCTGTACGTAAGATTTCCATCATGTCAGCAACTAACGGTAAACGCGGGTTAGCTGGTGAACATTGGTCTTCATATGCATACATCGCAATTTTCTCTAAGTTTGCTTCGTAATCTGCTTTGTCAATTCCTTGAGAAGCGAAGTCTAATGGCACATTTACTTCTGTGATTAAACGTTCAACTGCTAATGCAAAGCTTTCTACACCCTCTTCTGGAGTTGATGCTGGTAATCCTAACATTTGAGCAATCTCTTGGTATTTTTCATTGGCTTTATAGTAGTTATATTTCGGCCAAGTTGCAGGTTTTTGCGGTTGTGTTCCGTTATAACGGATAACATGTGGCATTAAAATTGCATTTGCACGACCATGTGGGACGTGGTACTCTCCACCAATTTTGTGTGCCAATGAGTGATTAATTCCTAACATTGCATTTGAGAATGCCATACCAGCGATTGCTGATGCATTATGCATTTTCTCACGTGCTTCAGGATCTTTGGCACCATTATGTACAGCACTTGGTAAGTGTTTGAACACTAATTTAATTGCTTGCAATGCTAAACCATCTGTGTAGTCATTTGCTACTGTTGAAACGAAAGCTTCAACAGCATGCGTTAAAACATCTAATCCAGTATCCGCTGTAATTGATGCAGGTAAGTGCATCGTGAACGCTGGGTCAATGATTGCTACTGTTGGTGTTAGTGCGTAATCAGCTAATGGGTATTTTTTATTCGCTTTTTTATCAGTGATAACGGCGAATGGTGTTACCTCAGAACCTGTACCTGAAGTTGTTGGTACACAAACTAATTTTGCTTTTTTCCCTAATTCTGGGTAACGGAAGGCACGCTTGCGAATATCCATGAATTTTTGTTTTAAGTCATTGAAATCTACTTCTGGGTTTTCATAGAATAACCACATTCCTTTAGCTGCATCCATTGGTGATCCCCCACCTAATGCGATGATTGTATCTGGTTGGAATGAACGCATTAATTCAACACCTTTGTGAACTGTCTCTAAACTTGGATCTGGCTCAACATCTGTGAATAATTGTACTGATACGTGATTACGACGACGATCTAATTGGTCAGTAATACGTTTTACGTATCCTAAATCAACCATTGAACGGTCAGTTACGATTATAACTTTTTCAACATCTTGCATTTGTTTTAAATATTCAATTGAGTTTTGTTCGAAATAAATTTTTTGCGGTACTTTGAACCATTGCATATTGTTATTACGTCTCCCCACTCGTTTAATATTTAATAAGTTTACAGCACCAACGTTATTTGATACTGAGTTCCCACCGTATGATCCACATCCTAAAGTTAATGATGGCATGAATGCATTGTAAACATTTCCGATTCCACCAAATGTTGAAGGTGAGTTCCAGATGACACGAATTGCTTTCACACGTAACCCGAATTCTTTTGCAAGATTTTCGTCAGATGTGTGAATTGCTGCCGAGTGACCTAACCCGTGGAATTCAACCATTTGTTCAGCCATTTTCATACCTTCATCAGTTGATGTTGATTTTAAAACCGCTAAAATTGGTGATAATTTTTCACGTGTTAATGGTTCATTTGGTCCAACTTCTTTACATTCACCCGCTAAGATAACTGTGTTTGCTGGTACCGTGAATCCTGCTTGTTCAGCGATCCAAGCTGCTGGTTTCCCAACGATATTTGCATTTAATTTTGCACCTGAACATGATTTGTTATGTGCTTTACATCCGAATGCAAATTCTTCTAATAACGCTTTTTCTTTTGCGTTCACGAAGTATACTCCGTATTTTTTGAATTCTGTAATTGTTTGATCGTAAATTTCTTGATCAATGATTGCTGCTTGTTCAGACGCACAGATCATTCCGTTATCAAATGCTTTTGACATCACGATATCGTTTACTGCTTGGCGAACGTTTGCTGTTTTTTCAACATATGCTGGTACGTTTCCGGCACCTACTCCTAAAGCTGGCTTCCCACAAGAGTAAGCGGCGCGGACCATAGCGTTTCCACCTGTCGCTAAGATTGTTGAAACTCCATTGTGGTTCATCAATGCTGATGTTCCTTCCATAGAAGGTTTTGAAACCCATTGGATACAATCAACTGGTGCTCCAGCTGCGACTGCTGCATCATAAACAACTTTAGCTGCTGCTGCTGAACATTCTTGAGCTGATGGATGGAATGCAAAGACAATCGGGTTACGCGTTTTTAAAGCGATTAATGCTTTGAAAATTGCTGTTGATGTTGGGTTCGTTGTTGGAACAATCCCACAAACAACACCAACTGGTTCAGCAATTTCAGTCACACCTGTTGACTGATCTTCACTGATAACTCCAACTGTTTTCAAGTGACGCATGTTATTTACAACGTGCTCACAAGCAAATAAGTTTTTGATGGCTTTGTCTTCAAAAACACCACGTCCTGTTTCTTTGACAGCGTGCATTGCTAACTCCCCATGTTTATCTAAAGCTGCTACCGATGCTTTTGCAACGATGAAGTCAACTTGTTCTTGGTTTAATGAGTAAAATGATTCTAATGCCACTAAAGCTTTTTCAACAAGTGTATTTACTTCTTGTTGTGCTGGGCTAATTTCTGTTACAGCTACTTCTTCAGTTGCTGGTAATTTCTTTGTTGCCATGTGTAAGGACCCTCCAAAAATAAATTTGTGATTTTTTTCACTTTTTATTTACAAGTGAAATTGTAGCATATGATTTTTTCACTTTCAAGCTTTTTTGTGATTTTTTTCACAAAAAATTATGCAAGCGTTTACAATAAATTTATTTATCGTTTAGCAATCACAATAAACTTATTATCTAATAATAATTGATAATAATCAAGTTTTTTTAGAGAAGAAAAATTTTGTTATCCCTTTCTTAACTTTAAATTTCATGATTTTCGCCAACTCATTTATTCCTACGATTATTTACTTGAATTTATCTCCTATACAAAAAAGATCCCTCTTGAATCGGAATCTTTTCGACACTTTTAAGCTTTCAATACAAATTTGCTCTAGTCGCCGCTCGTAAATCCAACTGACTTTTGGCAGGTTTTACGGGCGAGGATACAAAAAAAATCCCTCAAAGAGAGGGATCTAGTTTGACAAATGATTATTCAGCATCTACGTCTTTACGTGATAAGCTGATACGTCCATTTTCGTCAACGTTGATTACTTTAACAGTAATAACATCTCCTACTTGTACATAATCTGCTACGTTTTTTACGAACTCATCAGCTAATTGTGAGATGTGAACTAATCCGTTACGACGGTCTGCTACGCGTACGAATGCTCCGTATTGCTCGATACGTACTACTTCTCCATCAATGATGTCGCCCATTTGAATGTTTGTTTGGTTTTCCATGAATAAATACTCCTTTGTATTACACAATTTCAATAACTTTTTTTCAATGTCTTACTAAATTACTAAAGTGAAACTTTGAAAATGGTGGTTATCACCCCAATACATTTTCCGAACTTCCCCCTGAATACAAAATACTAAATACTTGGTATCTCAGTTACATTCTATCAACATACTACTTCATTCTACACGAAAACTTGTAAAAAAGCGACTGTTTTTCTCACTTTTTATTAAATATTATTATACGTGAATAAAAACGTAGCTTTTAGCTGTTTTTCAGTAGATTTTAGCGAATAAATGAAGATTAAAGTTAATAAATTCGGTGTTTTTTCTGTTTTTTCATGAATTTATTCCATTGGTTTGGAAGTTGTTTCCACTTCTTGCTTTACTTCTGGTTTCGGTAATAAGACTTTCAATGATGCGTTAACACGACCTTGTTGATCAATTTCGGTTACTTTAACTTTGATGATTTCCCCAAGCTTCACAACATCTTCCGTTTTTTCAACACGTTCATGTGCTAATTGTGAAATATGCACTAAAGCATCTTTCCCAGGGAACAACTCAACGAAGGCTCCGAATTTTTCAACACGAACAACTTTTGCGTCATAAATTGAATTTAATTCAACTTCTCGTGTTAAATCTTCGATAATTTGTTTCGCACGATTGATCATTTCACGGTTATCGCTGTAAATGAAGACACTTCCATCTTCTTCAATATCGATTTTCACGCCAGTTTCATCGATGATTTGGTTGATTTGTTTCCCACCAGTACCAATAACAGTACGGATTTGTGCTACTTTAATTTGCATTGCATGTACTTTTGGTGCTGTTGCAGCCACATCTTCACGCGGTTGTGGAATTGTCGCAATTAATGTTTCAAGGATGTGCATACGCCCTTTGTAAGCTTGTGCTAAGGCTTCAGCTAAAATTTCACGTGTAATTCCTTTGATTTTGATATCCATTTGTAAGGCTGTTACTCCATTCGCTGTTCCAGCTACTTTGAAGTCCATATCACCTAAATGATCTTCAAGACCTTGAATATCCGTTAATACTGAGTAGTTTGTCCCATCACTAATTAAGCCCATCGCAATTCCCGCTACTGGTGCAACGATAGGTACCCCTGCTGCCATTAAAGCCATTGTTGATGAACAAATACTTGCTTGTGATGTTGAACCATTTGATTCAAGTACTTCCGATACAACACGAATTGTGTACGGGAATGTTTTTTCATCTGGTAAAACATAACTTAACGCACGTTCACCTAATGCTCCATGGCCAATCTCGCGGCGACCTGGTGCACCCATACGTCCAGTTTCTCCTACTGAGAACGGTGGAAAGTTATAGTGATGCATAAAGCGTTTTGTTGATTCTCCATCTAATCCATCAAGAATTTGATGTTCACCAGCTGCTCCTAATGTAACGACACTTAACGTTTGTGTTTCTCCACGTGTAAATAATGCCGTTCCATGTGTAAGTGGTAATAAATCTGTTTCCG
Source organism: Culicoidibacterales bacterium (assembly GCA_051651525.1). Lineage (GTDB taxonomy): Bacteria > Bacillota_I > Bacilli_A > Culicoidibacterales > ZOR0006 > ZOR0006. The sequence goes on from JBOFSL010000247.1 coordinate 14,514, forward strand.
CTGCTAATGAACGAACCTCATCGATTTTACGACCATCTGGACGAACTTTATCTTCAGTGATTAAACGACGAACTTCATTTTTGACAATTTCATTCGCAAATTCTTTGGCTTGTTTGATTGTTTTCGCATCTGCTTCAAGTGCTTGGTAATGTACAAGTACTATTGCTTGTAATGCATCAATTGCCGCATAACGTTCTTGTTTTTTCGGAATACTTGCTGCAGCAACTAATTCTTCACCAACAAGAGTTGTTACCACTGTTTGAATTGCTTCTGGAATTTCATATAAAACTACTTCGCGTT